>JADFIY010000242.1 GCA_022566415.1 Acidobacteriota bacterium | reverse complement strand
TCAGGGAAGACCCGCGACACCTGTACGGGATGTCCCGCGCCACTACAACCCCGGATACGCCGGTGTGAGCCCTGGGTACGCGTATCTCGACTACCCAGGGGCGCGCCCACAGAGACCGGATCGCACCCTGATCGCGGAGCCTCTAGGACGTTTCGAACGAACCCCCAGCCACCATCTCGCTCGCCACCGACCACGGATCGACCTGACGAGCCAACACCCGGTCGAGGATCTCTGGTGCCAATGCCCCGCTGGATGTCGCCGTCTGGCGGAGGCTGGCTCTCAACGCCGCCTCGACTTCGGCGAGAACCCGCACCAGACGGCGCTGCTCGCGCTCTCCGGACTCGTCGAGATGGCTCCGGTGGGCGGCGATCGCGTCCCACAGCTCGGCAAGGCCGGCACCGTCGGTGGCGACGGTTTCGACCACCGGTGGCAACCACGGACGTGCCTGGCCAATCTCGAGCGCGCCGATCAGCTCCTTGACCGCCTGTTTCGCTCCCGGCCGGTCGGCCTTGTTGACGACGAACACATCTCCGACCTCGAGCAGGCCGGCCTTGGCCGCCTGGACGGCATCTCCCCATCCCGGGTTCACCACCACAACGACGGTGTCGGCCGACGAAGCAACCTCTACCTCCGCCTGGCCCACCCCGACCGTCTCGATGAGGATCTCGGAGTAGCCGAGACCATCGAGCAGGGCGACGACCCGCGGCGTCGCCGCCGCGATGCCCCCGAGGTGGCCCCGATTAGCCATCGATCTGATATAGACGCCGTCGTCGTCGGTGTGGCGCTGCATCCGCACCCGGTCGCCGAGAATGGCTCCTCCGGTGAACGGGCTGGAAGGGTCGATGGCGACCACCGCCACCGGCCCGCTCAGACGGGCGTGCTCGATCAGCAAATCCACCAATGTCGACTTGCCAGCACCGGGCGCCCCGGTGACACCGGTGATCCAGGCACCGCCTCCGTCCTGGTACACCGCCGCCAGGATCTCTCTACCAGTGGTGGTGTCATCCTCGACGTCGCTAACCAGACGGCCGAGGGCGCGGCGGTCACCGTTCCGGGCGTCATCGACACGAGTCACGCCAGTGACCTTACGACAGACCGATATCGCGACTCGCGACCCACCGGTTCGGGTCCCGCAAGCTGCGGGGTCCGGCTTGCGTCTTGCGACTCGTCTCAGATAGCTTCGACGGTGGTGACCCCTGGTACGCGGTCGCGGAGAATCCGCTCGATCCCGGCGGTGAGGGTCATCGTCGACAACGGGCAGCCGCCGCAGGCCCCGACGAGTTGGATGGTGACCTTGCCGGATTCGGCTCCGAGCAGGATGAGGTCGCCGCCATCGGCCTGAAGAGCAGGCCGGATGTACTCCAGCGTGGACTCGAGCACCTCGAGATCGATATCGCCGCCGAAGCCGACTTCGGGCTTGTCGGTGGGCGAAGCGATCTCGATGACGTTTTCTTGCTCCGTGGTCATGTGCACAAGGTAAACGCGTCGCCGCCGCTACTGCGACGACTTCAGATCGCGATCGGTGTACGTCCCGGATCGGCGGGCGCCGGATATCCGATCGAAGGCGCCAGGACGAGCTCACCGTCGTGGAGATACACCGACCAGGTTCCTCCGGCTATGGGCCCGACCGGTAGCCCATCCACCACCAGCTCGAACCGTCCAGACGCCGACACCGTCACGCTGTTCAATTCCCAGCCGAGCCCAACTACCACCCGGTCTGGTAGGTGCGACCCGGCGTCCTCTGGGATCAACCCTCCGTAGTAGTGAGCGAGGATCTCCCGGTAGTCGGCTCCATCCTGCGCCATGGCGAGTGCGCCGTACTGACTCATCCCGAGGTTGTGGCCCCAGCCTTGCCCAACGAAGGAGACCGAGCCCACCCGGGTTGCGTCCTCGGGCAACAGGTAGTCGAGCACTCCTTGGGGTAGGTCGCTCCGCGCCGTATACGAGACCGCGAAGTTGTAGGAGGGAAGCGCCTGCGGTAGGCGCTTCCCATCGGGACGCAACCCCGGGAGCAGATCCGGATACAGGTTTGAGCCCTGCCGGTTCATCGCTCCCTTGATCTCGCTCGCCAGCACGGTGGTGGCTCCCCCGGTAGTCGTGATCCGAACCGTTGCTCGCCCTTCCCCCTCGGGGAGCACGACATGGACGAGGTCGAGCAGCTCGCCACCGACATCGTGACCATCGGAGCGCAGGATGTCGACGAAAGCGTGGGACGGCACCTGAACCTCCCACGAGGCGTACGGCGACACGCCCTCCTCTGGTGAATCGACGGGCTGGAGATAGGGCAGCGCCGCCCCGCCCCAGACATCTTGAACGGCCATCGTGCGCGACCCAGCGCTCGATGAGTACACGGCAAGTATTGGCTGCCCGTCGTAGGTGAGGATCTCGCCGCCGGTGCGTTCGACTGCGGCGAGCCAGCGCTCCCCGCTCGGCTCGTCGAGGTAGCCGATCCCTGCGTACACCTGGCAGGAGGTGGAGGCACAGATGTCGAAGCCGTACTCCTCCCCCCGCGCCGGGCGTCCGTTGCGAAGCGTGTTGGCCCGTTCACTCGCCAGATTCGGCCCTTTACGATCAACGGGTCTCAGACCTTGTGCTTTGTGAATATCAACGGACTGCTTGGTTTTGAGATTGGTGATCTGAAGACGGGCAAGAAGCTACATCGGGTTGAGGTACAGGGGTTCGAGCGAGGCCGGGTCAAGCG
>JADFIY010000057.1 GCA_022566415.1 Acidobacteriota bacterium | reverse complement strand
ACGGTTCCGGTGATTACTTCGGGGAGATCGCCCTGCTCAGCGACGACACGACACGCACAGCGACGGTGACGGCAACCAGCGATGCCGAGGTCCTCGGCCTGACCAAATGGGACTTCAGGGCCCTGGTGAGCTCCGAGCCGGACATTGCAGTCCAAGTGATGGGTGAGCTCGCCCGCCGCCTGGCCGAGACCGAGGCCGTCACGGAGTGAAACCGGCCCCGTGACCCAACCCCGACTCGTTATCCGTGGTGGACGTGGATCGATGGCCGTCTCCGGCGCCCAGTACACGAAGTACGGCGGCAACACCACATGCTTCGAGATCGCAGATGACCCCGAGCACAGGGTCCTCATCGACGCCGGCACCGGGCTGCGCGATGTCGACCACACCCTCTACCACGACCACACCCTCAGCTTCACCTTCTTCCTCACCCCCTACCACTGGGATCACATCCAGGGCATCCCGGTCTTTGCGCCAACCTGGGTCCCGGGGAATCGCTTCACTTTCTACGGTGATTCGACAGAGGTCGGCGACGTCCGGGCCACCCTTGCCGGCGTGATCACCCAGCCGTGGTTCCCCGCCGCCCTTGTCGACTCGCCGGCCGAAATCTCGTATGCAGACATGGACATGGAGAAACCGGTCGAGCTCGACAACGTGGCAATCTCGACGGTGCGGCTCCATCATCCGCAAGGCGTGAGCGGGTTCCGGATCGACGGACCGAAACGAAGCGTCGTCATCGCCACCGATCACGAGAGCGAACCGGACGCCAATCGCGCCCTTGCCGAGTTCGCCAAGGGGGCGGATGTGCTCATCCACGATGCCCAGTACCTGCCCGCTGAGTATCCGCTCCGGGTCGGGTGGGGTCACAGCACGTGGGAACACGCCGTCGAGGCCGCCGACAGGGCCGGCGTGGGCCAGCTGGTGCTGACCAGCCACGATCCGGATCACACAGACGATGACATCGACGGGATCGTCAACGCGGCCGCCGAGCGATTCCCCAACACCGTCGCCGGGGCCGAGGGCATGAGCTTTGAGCTCTGAGTCGCAAGTCGCAAGTCGCAAGTCACAAGTCGCAAGTCACAAGTCGCAAGCCTGAGGGTCGTTCTGTCGATATGATTGCCCGTAGTCGCGGGGAGACTTCGTGTGACCGCCTCTCATTCGGCTGTGACTTCAACGGGCAGGGCGCGGCGGCGCTGGATTGTTGCGATCGGCGTTGTGGTATTCATCGTGGTGGTGTTCCACCTGGCCGGGGGATGGTATTTCGCGGGCATCCTCGAGACCGATGCGCTCATACCGCAAGCGCCGTCCCGCGATTTCGGGGTGATTGCCCTTGACGCGGACGCCTCGAGCATCACCTTGTCGGGTACTGATGATGCGATCAGACAACAAGGCCGACTTGGGTTGTGGTGGGAAGGCGGCTACGCGCAGGTCGGCGGCATACTCGACGAAAACCCAGAGTCCGTCGTGCGGGTGCTGATCCCGATCTCTGGGGTGCCACCGATCTGCGACACACCGCAAACCGAGACGTGCGAACAACTCGATCTCGAAGCCGTTGCTTACGGCCAACCTTCCCACGCCGGTGTCGAAGTGGTTGATGTCACGTACGAGAGCCCTGTGGGAACGATGGAGGCGTGGCTGGTGGCCCCCGATCCCGCTTCCGAGGTGCCGGTGTGGGCCATCCACGTGCACGGCTGGCGCGCAGACCGGAGTGAGGCCCTGCGTACGTTGCCGACATTCAGGGAAGCGGGTCTGACCTCACTGGTCGTCGAGTATCGCAACGACCCTGGGGCGCCGCCCGATCCGACTGGTCATTATCGTTTTGGGCGCTCGGAGTGGGAGGACGTGGAGGCTGGGATTGACTACGCCCTCCGCAACGGGGCCAGGGAGATCGTCCTTGTCGGATACAGCACAGGAGCGGCCGCGGTGCTCAGCACTCTGGAGCGGTCAGAACGTACCGATGCCGTCGTCGCGGTCGTCCTCGATTCGCCAAACATCGACTTCGGTCGCGTGGTGAAGTTTGAGGCAAGCAAAAAGGCCTTGGTCGGGCCGATCATGCTCCCGGCATCGCTGACGGCAGTCGCCATGACCATCGCCGACCTTCGCTTTGATATCGGCTGGGACGACATCAACTATGTGCAGCGGGCAGCGGACATCGATGTCCCTGTGCTGGTCTTTCAGGGGTCCGCCGATGACACGGTGCCACCCTCGATCGCTGCCGACCTCGAGGCAGCCAACCCCGACCGTGTCACCCTCGTCGTGACCGGCGCCGACCACATGAAGAGTTGGAATGAGGATCCAGAGCGCTACGAGACGACCCTGGCTGAGTTTCTCGCGCGGGTGAAGTAGTCTCAAGTCTCAAGTCGCAAACACTTCCCTCTCCCACAAAGTGGGGGAGGCGCGAGCAAGCGCAGCTTGCGAGCGGAGGGGGCTATAGGTGCTCGCTAATGCCGATTGAGCTCAGCGAGTACCAGCAAGCACCCAAAGCCACCCTCTGCGTCACGGCGTCGCCGTAACGCGTCTCCTACCCTGCGCGGGAGAGATGAAGACTCGCCCACCCCCCTAGTGCTCCTTTGGCGTCGCCGTAGCACGCATGGACTACTCCCCGCGGCTCAGCAGCAGGTTCTGCGTCGCCCGCCCGACGGGACCCTCGGCGTCGAACAGGGCTGCATCGGCGAGGCCCACGCCGGTCGCTACCCAGTGCGATACGGCCTGGGCGCAGAACCACTCCCCTACCGGGTCCCGGTGCAGCGACACGGTGAGGTCGGGGTTCACAAACCGAATCTCGTCGAGATGGTTGTTGTAGGAGATGCCGTTGACGCTGTCCGCCAGCGGACAGATCCGTTGGAACGGGCTTGGCGACTCATCGGCGACAAAGGGCACCGTGGTCCGCATCCACATCGTCGTTGGTCCCCCCGTGGCGACAGGCCCCACCGGGTCGTAGCGACACTCGACCGAATCGAGAAACGAAGTCTGCCCGTGCACGCTTCGATGAATGGGGAACGGCCCTGGGATCGCCGCGGACAGATCGGGGGCATCGACGCTGGCGGTGGTGATGTCCAGCCGGTCGACGGTGCGCAGGTGCAGGCCGTACGCCCTGGCGTAGATCGTGTCGTCGTCATACAGCTCGGCTTCGGTGAGGCTCACCAAACGACCGGGCTTCGCGATCGATCCGGCGACGCGGAAGCCGCGCATCGGGATCGGGCGGATGATGTCGACGGTGATTCGAGTCAGTCTCTGTTCTGGGACGACTGCCTCCAGCGCCCCCGCCATCAGGGCCGTCGGTGGCCCGGCGTGGCATGCGTCGACTTGCCAGGGCCCACGCGCATACTCCGTCGGGACAAACCAGGAACCATCGCCGGTCTGGAAATAGGCATCGGTCACAATCTGAGGCTATCCGGCCGTCGACTCCATGGCATCCACCGGTAGCCAGCTCGAATGGCCCGCGAGCGTTCTCGTGGCGTCGGCTCACTAGCCGAGAGTTGGCGGCGGGATCACCTGCGGTTGGGGCTCGGTGACCCAACTGCCGTGCTTTTCGTCGACAAATACTTCAGCACCGACAACGGCCTCGTTGAGCCATTCGTTCACCGCATCGAAGGCAGCCTCGTCGAGAAGCGCCTGTCTCAGCTCTTCGAGAGGCGTCGTGGTGCGCGACGCAACGAGCATGACGTGGTACCCGAAGTCGGACTCGACCGGCCCGAAGACTTCCCCAATTTCGGCCTCGATCGTTGCTTCTGCGAACTCCGGTACATAGCCGCTGGCTGTGGCGCAACCGAGGTCGCCGCCGACGGCTGCGCTGCCGTCGATCGAGACCTCAGCCGCGACCGTGGCGAAGTCCTCTCCTGCGTCGATCCGCCCAAGGACGGCTTCGGCCTCGTCTGCGGTCTCGGTAAGGATGTGTGAGGCGCAAACCTCTGTCCATTGCGCAGGGGATTCGTCGAAATCGCGTTGGGCGTCCTCCAGCGTCGGCTCGTCGAGGGTTTCGACGAAGGACTCGTGCAGGCTCTCCTCGATGATGATCTGGGTCACAAGCTGGCGAAGGCCGTCCCGTGATATGTTCTGCTGCACCAGGAAGGTCTCGATTTCGGTAAAGCCGCTCCCGAGGACGAGTTCACGAGTTTCCAGGTCGATCTGGTCTTCGGTCGGTTCGAAGCCGAACTCGTCCACCGCAAGCTGGTTGATGGCCCCCCACTGGATGAGGACGCTGAGGTAGGTGGCGAACTGCTCGGGTTGTCTATCGAATTCGTTGACTTGGTAGAGAAGGCCCTCGACGTCTCCGAGGGTGATGTCGGCTCCGTTGACCGTTGCCGCCACCGAGTTGCCTCCGCCGCCGCACGAGGCGATGAGGAGGGCTCCGCCGGCGATGGCAATCGTGAGTCGTCTCATCCCTCGGACCTTCCGCTGCCCGAGGATATGACGCCTTTCAGAAAACCAGCCCCCGGCACGATGAGAATCAGCTAAAAGTCACGCGATCATCAACGCATCCCGGAGCACCGCGACCCGATCGGGGTCCACTCGGAAGTACGCCCAGCGACCTCGCTGCTCTCGAGCCAGCAGGCCAGCGTCGGCCAGAATCGACAGGTGGTGACTGACGGTCGGCTGGCTCCGCCCAATCATGTCGACCACATCGCAAGCGCACAGCTCGCCGTCCGGGGCGGTGGCGACGAGACTGAGTAAGCGGAGCCGCACCGGATCCGCCAGCACCTTGAAGGCCGCCGCCAGCTCGTCGGCCTCGGTGTGGTCGAGCGCCTCGACGAGCACCGGCTCGCAGCAGGGCTCGATAACTTTGACATCCATGAAACCCATCCTAACGATGTATTGACAACTGTCTATATGAGAGCTTATCATATCGATGGCGGTCGATATGGTGGAATCATGAGGATGAGGAGGAGCGGTGGCTGATCAAGACCTGCGCGAGGTGGTCCGGCAACGGTATGCCGACATGGCACAGAACATGCGTGTTGACGGCTGCTGCGACGAGTCGGGCTGCGGATCCCAGTTGTACCTCGCCGACGACGTGGTCTCACTCCCAGACGGTGCCGCCCTGACCAGCCTGGGTTGCGGGAACCCGACGTCGGTCGCCGATCTGCGGCAGGGGGAGACCGTGCTCGATCTGGGGTCGGGGGCAGGCATCGGCGTGCTGCTCTCGGCGCAGCGAGTGGGAGCCACCGGATTCGCCTACGGGATCGATATGACCGACGAGATGCTGGATCTCGCCCGGGACCATGCGGCCGAGGCCGGTGTCGACAATGTTGAGTTCCGCAAGGGGTTCATCGAGGACATCCCCCTCGATTCCGAAACCGTCGATGTGGTGATCTCCAACTGCGTGATCAATCTTTCCCCCGATAAGGGGGGCGTGTTCTCGGAAATGTTCAGGGTCCTCCGACCGGGGGGGCGGCTCGGCATAGCAGACGTCGTGGCCGAAGACCAGCTGAGCGCGGAGGAACGCGTGGAACGAGGGAGCTGGGTTGGGTGCATCGCAGGGGCCTTGTCGTTCGCCGAATACGAGAACGGCCTGGCCGCCGCCGGCTTCAAGGAAATCTCCATCACACCGAGCCATGCCGTCACCGACGGGATGCATTCGGCAATCATCCAGGCCCACAAGCGCGCACCGATAGGTGACCGGTCGTCTTGACAGAAGTGGAGCTATCTTCCCGCTCTTGGCTACGGCCCGCTTGGGCCACGGCTCCGCAAATGACCGCGCCGACAGAGACCGGATCGCGCCCTATTTGCGAAGCCTCTAGGCCGACGACACGCTCCGCCGTCGCTCACCGATGCTTCGACTCCGGCACTCTGCAAGACCGGATCGCCTGAGGCGTCACACCCCTGGGATCGTCCACGCGCAACGAGAGTCCTGTGTGCCGACGCAGTCAACCACGCCCCGGCCCCCCGGCTGCGGCGAACCGGGCTTGTCGATGGGCTGGTGTTACGTCGACGTCTACGAGGTCACGGGACCATTGTCAGGTGGATGATCCTCGTCGAGGCCGAGCCCGTGTGGCTGGGCATTAGGCCTGCCCCGCCGTGGTCAGGCGATGCTCGCCACCGACCGGCAACTCGCGAACCGCGGTCTCGACCACCGCAGGACGGTCTGGCTCGGCGCCACCTGGGGCACGGGCGGCGAGCTTGTCGACCTGTGGGACGAGACGACTCTCCCACGACCCAACCGCACTGTTGTAACCCTTGACCACCGTGTTGAGCTTCTTGCCCACGTCCGCCAGGTGCTTGGCGAACGTGGCCAGCCGTACCTGGAACTCCTTGGTGTCGGCAACGATGAGCCTGGCTTCTTCTAGGGCACGGTGCTCACCGATTGCCTGGGCGGTGACCCCGAGCAACGCCAGCAGCGTCACTGGGCCTGCGAGCAACACACCCTGACGCCTGACCTCATCGAAAAGACCGGGCCGGGCCCGCATCGCCTCGACGTACAGTCCTTCCTCTGGCACATACATCACGATGAAGCCTCCGGTCGCCTCGGAGTGGTAGCCCCGGCTCTTCAGGTCTCGCGCCATCCTCACCAGGGTTTGGCCATGCTCGCCCATCAGCCGCTCTCGCTCATCGGCACTCTCCGCGGCGCAAGCGTCTCTGAACCTGGCAATGGGGAACTTGGCGTCGATCACGATGCGCCGGCCGTCCGGCAGGTTGATCACCCCGTCGGGACGACCACCATCGCCACCTTTCGCCCGGTTCAACTCGTAATCGCGGCCCTCGACGAGGCCAGCATGCTCGAGGGCCTGCCGCAGCGACAGCTCGCCCCACCCGCCCCGGCCTTGAGGGCTGGCGAACATCTCCGTGACCCCTTCGATACGCCGGTCCACCGACAGCAGTCTGGCGTCGAGATCTCCCTGCATCCGCGCCAAGCGTTCCAGCACGTCGCTATTGAGCCCAGGCGGAAGCTCGAAGCCGCGTCGCCGCTCAGCGACCAGCTGCATCCCGAGCACCACCAAGGCGCCAACCAGCACTGCCCCGACAAGCGCGGCCACCGCCGCTGCTAACAACACCGTCATCGCGCTCCTCCATTTCCGGACGTACGAGAGCAGCGTGCCACGAGGGTGTGACAGATTCGCCCCGATGCTCCCCAACCCCTCATCTGGAAAGGTTTCACCCGGCACCGGTCCGCGGCAAGCAGGCAACGTCCAGGAATAGCCGAGATCGCCCTACGGTTCAGTTCTAACTCAGACATGAGACGCAAGACGCAGGACGAGACCTGTGTCTTGCATCAAGAAAGGTAGAAACCACATGCCCGACCTGACCACGACAACGCTGCCGGTGCTCCCGCTCCGCAGCGGTGTCGTCTTCCCGCACATGGTCGTGACCGTCACGATCGAGTCCGACGAGGCAAAGCGAGCCATCGCAGCCACCGAGAACAGCGGTGGTCGCCTCCTGCTCGTCCCCCAGCTCGAAGGTGAATACGCCAGGGTTGGCACCATTGCCGAAATCCAAGAGGTTGTGACCGGAGAGGGCACTACCGCGCTCATTTCCGGCATAGCTCGCGCCAGCATCGGGACAGGCCAACCCGGCACCACCGATGTGTTGTGGGTCGAGGCAATGCCCGTAGAGGAACCACACGATCACTCCCAGGAGACTTTGGAGCTCGCCAACCAGTTCCGAGCCGTCGTCAGCGAGATCCTCGACCACCGAGGGATAGGAGAGGTCGCCGACCGGTTGCTTGGGGCCGACGACCCTGGCCAGCTCGTCGACCTGTCAGTCCACTCCCCGGATCTGTCCACCGCCCAGAAAATCGAGCTGCTCGAGACCATTGACGTGCACGAGCGCGTCGAGCGAGCACTCGACATGATGAACACCGTGCTCGCCGACATCACGCTGCGTCGGAAGGTCCGCGACGACGCCACCGAACGGATCGACCGCAGCCAGCGCGACTACCTGATCCGGCAGCAGATGGAATCGCTGCGGGCCGAGCTCGGTGAGGAGACCGGCACGGTCATCGATGAATACCGGCAGAAGCTCGCCGAGGCTCAGATGCCGGAATCCACCACCGAAGCAGTGGAACGCGAGATCGACAGACTGGAGCGCATGAACGATCAGAGCCCGGAGATCGGATGGATCCGCACCTGGCTCGACACCGTGTTCGACCTCCCATGGGGCACCCGAACCACGGACAACCTCGACCTCGGCGACGCTCGATCGGTGCTCGATTCCGACCACACCGGTCTCGAAGACGTCAAGGAGCGCATCGTCGAGCACCTGGCTGTGCGCAAACTGCGCAAGGAGCGCGGCGTCGACGACGCCGACGACGACCGCAGGGGTGGGGGTGCCATTCTGCTGCTCGTCGGCCCGCCCGGGGTGGGAAAGACCTCCCTCGGCGAGTCGGTGGCACGGGCGCTCGGACGCAAGTTCGTCAGGGTCAGCCTCGGAGGTATCCGTGATGAAGCCGAGGTCCGCGGTCACCGGCGCACCTATGTCGGTGCCCGCCCGGGGCGCATCGCACGAGCGCTCACCGACGCCGGTTCGATGAACCCGGTGTTCCTGCTCGACGAGATGGACAAGGTGGGATCGGACTGGCGGGGCGACCCGTCGTCTGCGCTGCTCGAGGTGCTCGACCCAGCCCAGAACCACACCTTCCGCGACCACTACCTCGAGTTCGACCTCGATCTCTCCGACGTGCTGTTCATCGCCACCGCCAACGTGATCGAAACAATCCCCGCGGCCCTCCTCGATCGCACCGAGGTGATCCGGTTGGACGGTTATACCGACCAGGAGAAGGTCGAAATCGCCCGCGACCACCTGCTGCCGCGGCGTCTGTCCAGTGTTGGACTCGAGCCTGAGGAAGTCACCGTTTCGGATGAGGCGATGGCGGCAATCATCGAGAGTTACACCCGCGAGGCGGGAGTGCGCGGTCTCGAACGCATGTTGGACAAGTTGGCCAGGAAGAGCGCGATGAAGATCGCCACCGATGACACGGACACGGTGAACGTCACCGAGGTAGACCTGGTCGACCTGCTGGGTAAGCCAACCGTGTTCAGGGATGAAGCCGGCGAACGGACGCGCGTGCCCGGCGTGGCAACTGGCCTCGCCGTGACCGGAGCCGGTGGCGATGTGCTGTTCGTCGAGGCCTCCGTCATGCCAGGCAATC
The DNA here is from genome assembly GCA_022566415.1 of Acidobacteriota bacterium. GTDB lineage: Bacteria > Actinomycetota > Acidimicrobiia > Spongiisociales > UBA5794 > JACZST01. The sequence goes on along the minus strand of JADFIY010000057.1, from coordinate 3,490 downwards.
GGGAATTGACCGTGACCGGCCAGCTCGGTGACGTCATGAAAGAGTCGGCGGAGATCGCCCTGTCGTACGTGCGGTCCAACGCTGAAGATCTCGGCATCGACCCCGACGACCTCGACCGTGCCATACATCTGCACGTTCCTGCGGGAGCGATCCCCAAGGACGGCCCGTCCGCCGGGATCACGATGACGACGGCGCTGGTCAGCCTGTTCACCGGACGCAAGGTGAAGGACACGATCGGCATGACCGGTGAGCTGACCTTGCAAGGGCGGGTCCTCCCGATTGGGGGCCTCAAGCAGAAGGTGCTCGCCGCCCACCGGGCCGGCCTCACCGAGGTGATCCTCCCGACACGCAACGCCGACGATCTCGACGAGCTCCCGGAATCGATCACCGAAGCAATGACCTTCCACCCGCTCGACGACATCTCGAAGGTGTTGGAGTTGGCACTGGAAGAGGGCTAGGTCCGCAGAGGCGTATTACGGATTACGTAGGTCTGAGTCCAGGGCTCGCGAGCTGCGACTCGCTGATCAGCAGAGGGGGCCTTAGGGGAATGAGTGCCCGCGGTGCGCCCAGTCGAGGCATCCAAGCTCTCAGAGCCCCCTCCGCTGCGCGCCGGCCTTTCCGGCCGGTGCTCGCGCCTTCCCCACTTGTGGGAGAGGCGAACAGCCGACTTGCGACTTGGGACTTGCGTCTCGCGACTCAATGATCCGGTCCCGGCCCGAGGCCGAGCTTGGCGTGCATCGCACCCATGCAGTGGTCCATCACGACGGTGAGGCCGCCTTCGGCGGCGATCGTGGCCGCCTCTTCTGAGATGATCCCCAGCTGGAGCCACAGAACCTTGGCACCGATCTCGACTGCGTTGGCTGCGATCGCCGGTGTCTCCTCCGCAGGGCGAAACACCTCGACGACGTCGACCTGGCCCGGGATGTCGAGCAGAGATGGATATGCTTTCTCCCCGAAGATCTCGTCGCGACCGGGATTGACCGGGATGATCCGATAGCCCTGGTCCTGGAGGTAGGCCGGGACCACCTGGGCCCGCTTCGTCGTATCCGGGGAGGCACCAACCACGGCGATCGTCTCGGTCTCGGCGTAGATGCGCCGCAGCTCATCGAGCGGCGGCCGGGTCCTCATCTCAGGCACAATGCACTCCTTAGAACGGAAGGCTGGGGAGGGTGTAGATGTCCGCCCGGTCGAGCAGGGCGAGGGCTCCCAGGATCGCAGCGGCCACCCCGACAAGCCCGAGCACTGCCTGCAACAACACCATCCACCACGCCGCCTGGAAGTGATAGTCGCGCCCCGCGGCGCTCAACATCGCTATGGCAAGCACGACGCCGCCGACCAACAGCAGCGTGGGTCCGAGCAACCGCGACACATCGGATATATCCAACGTGCCGAAGATCAGGGACAGCTCACTGTTCTCCGGTGCAGCTGACAGCCAGAGGCCGGTTGTTGCGGTGAGTATCCCGATCATGCCGAAGAACCACATTGGGAAGTGGCTGCCGGCATCGGTGTCATGCGCCTCGACGGAACGAGCGGGTCCGTAGCTCACGACGCCGGCGCCTCCTTCTGCCAACGATTCACCGGCGGGAGCATAGGACCGCGCTTTGCGTCAGCGGCTGTTGAGCCCTCGGCATCGCGACGGGGTTATCGTCACAGAACTTGCTGCGTCCCGAACGCGTTGTTCGCCAGCGCCCTACATGGCCGGTTGGTCGGCGACCCCTCTCCCCAGCGGGTCGGGTCCGTACTGGTTCGGGCCGCTGGTCCCGGCAAGGAACCCGGTCTCGACCAGCGCCCAGATCCCCCCGATGACGGGTACCAGACCGATCAACACCCACCACCCTGATTTGTCACGGTCGTGCCAGCGTTTGATGGAGATGGCAAGGCTGGGCCAGATCATGGCGAGGTACGCAACACCGAGCAGCGCTCTCAATGCACTCGAATCGATGGCGAAGAGACCGAAGATCACAATGTATGCGACTATGAGCGCCCCGACACCCGACCAGAACTTGGCTCGATTGATCCTTCCGTCGAATCGCAATAGAAGGTGTTGCCAATCGATGTCGCCCATAGATACTCCCCTCGTAGACGTCGGCTCAGCGTAGTCGTTGCCCCGAACGGATCCTGGCTTTTGGGCGGCCAACAAATAGGCTCTCGTCCAAAGGAAACAGAGGCACTGAGATGAACGACATCACGGTCAAGTACCTGTCGGCGGTGCACGCCGCCCTGTACCGGGCGACCGGAGGGCTCATCGGTCGCAGGTTGGTGCGCAACGACATGTGCCTGCTGACCACGACCGGACGCCGCACCGGTAAACGCCATACCGTGCCACTGCTCTATCTCCGAAACGGGGACTCGGTAGTAGTCATCGCCTCCTACGGCGGACGTCGCCACCATCCACAGTGGTACCAGAACCTGCTGGCGGAACCTGCGGCGGAGCTCCAGATCCTGGACAAGCGCTTCCAGGTCACCGCCCGCACGGCTGAAGCCGCGGAGCGGGCCCAGTGGTGGCCGCGGATCGTCGACGCCTACTCAGACTACGCCGTCTATCAGTCCAGGACTAACCGTGAGATCCCGGTCGTGTTCCTGACCCCCGGGAACGTAACACCGGCCGAATGACGTCCCATCCTCATGCGGAATCGACTGATGATCATGGTGACCGTCGTTCTGGCGGCCTGTGGTGCGACCTCCATTCCCGATCCGGGGGCCGACCAGATCGTGATCGTCATCGAATCGAGCGGAGGCTGTGCTCAGCTTGGTCCGAACTGCACCAGAACCATCGTCTACGGCGACGGAACCGTTGAGACCCATCGCATCGGACCCGCCGGACCGGAACTCGTCGACACCGGCGCTATCGCCGTCGATTTCGTGGTTGACCTGCATCGGACGGTGGCTACGGTCGATCTCGCTGCGCTGAGGGCCCGACTCCCCGAAGGTGAATGCCGCGGATGTGTCGATGGGATCGACACGACGATGACGTTTTTCGCCGGCAACAAGGAGGAAGTCTTCAGCAGCGTCGAGGTCGAGCTCGACCCTAACGAGCCGGTGTTCGAGGCAGCGTGGGCGGTAGCCGACGCGGCCCGCGCAGCCACAGAGATCCCGATCGTCGCCCGCTGAACCTGGCCGTTACAGGTCGTCGCCCAGGTCTTCGCTCAGGTCCGCGCCCGACGCTTTTTGATCGGCGCGGATCGCCTCGTCGCTCATCTCAATCCGCAACAACAAGAGGCTCCGCAAATATGGCGTGATCCGGTCTCTGTCGGCAAAGCCATTTGCGGAGCCGTGGCCCGAGCGGCCCGCCGCGCAGCGGCGTGAGCGGGAAAAATGGCTCCACTAATGTCGAGCCAACCGGTCAGCCATCGGTGCGCGCTCCAAGAGGCTCCGCAAATATGGCGTGATCCGGTCTCTGTCGGCAAAGCCATTTGCGGAGCCGTGGCCCGAGCGGCCCGCCGCGCAGCGGCGTGAGCGGGAAAAATGGCTCCACTAATGTCGAGCCAAC
>JADFIY010000241.1 GCA_022566415.1 Acidobacteriota bacterium | reverse complement strand
GGATGCATTGGGGCGAGGTCGTGCGTTGGGACGACGTCGATACGCTGGGGGAGGGCCTGTCACGGATTCGCCGGGCGGCCTCGGCTGCATCCGACGGAACCTGGATCCGCGTGCTCGGTGGCTGGCACCCACACCGGTTTCCCGAGCGGAGAGGGCCGACGAGCGAGGAGCTGGACGCCGCCGCTCCCGAGCACCCGGTGTACGTCCAGCTGCTGTACGAAGAGGCGTACCTGAATTCGTTTGGGGCGCGGATCGCGCTGGACCGAGCGGATCCTCGCGGTGGCGAGTTCGAACGGGACGAGGGCGGCAGGCCTACGGGCACCATCCGAGGTGTTGGGGCGTTTGCCGCCGTTCTGCAATCGATACCCCAGCCGGCGCAGTCAGCGCAGGAGGCCTCGTTCAAGGCGCTGGTGGCGGAGTGCTCGCGACTCGGTCTCACCGGGATCGTTGATCCTGCGGGATTCGGGGTGACCCCCGGGTCGTATGAAGGCCTGCTCCAGGTGTGGAGATCGGGCGCCCTCGATTTGCGTGTGCGTCTGTATCTCATGCCGTGGGAGCGGGGATCGGAGGTCGAGCAGGTCCGGTACTGGGTAGAGAACGTCGAGCCCGACGAGGGCGACGATTGGCTTCGCTACGTCGGGCTTGGCGAGATCTTCGCCTACGGCTGTCATGACCTCGAGGGGCTGGAGTCGTTCCCCGTCACAGATGCGGCGCGAAGAGACCTACGGGAGATCACCAGCATTCTCGCCCGGTCGCGGTGGCCGGGTCATATACACGCCATCCTCGACTCCACCATCGATGCGATCCTCGACGTGTGGACGGAGGTGGCGGAAGACGTCGGCGGGCTTCCGCGATTCTCCCTGGCCCATGCCGAGTTCATCGGCGAGCGCAACCTGAGGCGGGCGAAGGACCTCGGTATCGGGATTGCGATCCAGAACCGTCTCATGTTCCGCGCCGCCGACTCCGTCGCAGCCTGGGGCAGAGCCGCAGTCTCGGCCGCGCCCCCGCTGCGTGACATCCTCGACCTCGAGATCCCGCTCGGTGCAGGCACGGACGGCACTGTGGCCAGCGCGATGAATCCCTGGTATTCGATCCGGTGGCTCGTCAACGGGCGTTCACTGGACGGGGCGCCTCCGAGGGCCGAGCGTCACCGGCTCAGCAGGCAGGAAGCTCTCGGGGCTTACACCTCGGGAAGTGCCTGGTTTTCGCTAGAAGAGGGCACGCGCGGCACGCTTGGAACAGGGATGCTCGCCGACCTCGCCGTCCTGACCCAAGACTTTTTCACTGTTGAGGAGGATGAGATACCGGGTATCCGTGCCCTGCTCACCATGGTCGGGGGTCGGATCGTCCACGCCGATGGCCCATTCGCGGATCTGCTGACTTGACTTCGTCCGTGCCCGCCGCGTCCGCCCTCGTCTCTCGGTATCGACCGGCAGGCCGGTGAGATCGGCGCTCACCTCCCAGAGTTCGAATCCGTTCTGGTCGTCCCCGACATGCGCCGACGGCTCGGTCCGTTCCCCCTCGTGGTAGTAGTCGCCGCTGAGGCCGGCCACGGCCAACGCGGATGCCAGCCAGATGCATATTCGCTCCTACCCCAGGAGACACTGCCCTCAGGTTGAGTACCGGCATCGCGATCCGCTCCCCGATGTTGCGTGGTCGAAACAACCGGGTCCGTACCAGGCTCGGTGCCAGGGTGAGCACGCCGGCGAACCGCGGTCCTGATGCTTGGTCAGGTCGCCGCGATCGCCGCCTCCAGGCTGCTCCCAAGATCCTCGAGGAGGACCATCGCCGCGTTGCGCCCCGGGCCTGCCGAAACCGATCCCCCGGGGTGAGTGGTCGCTCCCGTTTGATACAAACCAGGGATGGGGGTCCGGTGTTGGGCCCAGCCCGGTGCTGGGCGCAGCTCGCCCATCTGGTCGGCGCCTTGATCACCACCATGGCACGAGCCGTGCCAGTTGTGGGCGTTCATGCGTTCCAGGTCGAGCGGGCTCTTCAGAGCCGTGCCGAGGATGGTGTCGTCTGTGAGGTTCGGTGCGTACCGTCGCAGGTGATCGAGGTTTGCCGTCGCCACCTCGGGCATGATGCTGTCCCAATGGTCGGGCCCTTCGGGGAGCTGGTACGGCTGGAATCCGACGACCTTCAACGTGTGATGATCCGGCAATGCCCGGGACGGATCAACCACCGTGGGACAGAGCACCAGCAGCACCGGGTCATCGAGCGCTACGACGCCGCGGTCAAATTCCTCCGCGACCCGCAACATCCGCTCCACCGACGTTGGGATCCCGGCGGCGAGTGGTGTCAACCCTTCGGCAAACTGCGGCGCTTCGGTTGTTGCGTAGTGGGCGGTGCACATGGTGATGCCTGGTCGCCATGTCTCGACGCCGAAGCGGAACTCGTCCCCCCACACATCCGGGGCAGCCATCTCGATCAGGTGCTTGATGTGGATCGTGGACAGCACCGCCCGCCCCGCGCGATGCACATCGCCATCGTCGGTCTCGACGCCAACGCACCGGCCGGCCTCCACCACCAGACCCACCACCCGCCGATCGGTGAGGATGGTGCCTCCGCGATCCTCGATCATCCGAGCCAGCGCCACAGGAAGGGCCCCCGAACCGCCCCTGGGAATGATCCACGAGTGACGCTGCCTGCCGAAGGGGAGGGCGTAGGCGAGCCGTGCCGTGTCGGTTTGCTGCGGCGGCTGCATCGTCATGAACGCC
>JADFIY010000240.1 GCA_022566415.1 Acidobacteriota bacterium | reverse complement strand
GTCGTGGTGCTGACGCGCACCCAGCCAAACTCGACAGCCGTTCAGTCGCCTCACTACGTAGAGGAGTCGGCCGCTGCCGGAATCAATCACGCATACGAGGGCGACTTCAACTTCTTCGTCGGAGGCGGCGTTGCCGTATTCGACTGCGATGAAGACGGCAAGCCCGATCTCTACTTCGCCGGCGGCAGCAGTCCCGCAGCCCTGTACCGGAACCAAAGCCCAACCGGCGGCGCCCTCAGCTTCGCCGTCACCCCACATCCGACTACCGATCTGACGATGGTCACCGGTGCCTATCCCATCGATATCGATGGTGACGGTCGGATCGACCTGGCCGTCCTGAGGTACGGGGAGAACGTGATGCTCCGCGGACTCGGCAACTGCACCTTCGAGCGCGCCAACGAGGCATGGGGCTACGACGGAGGTGACGACTGGACCACGGCGTTCAGCGCCAAATGGGAGGGCTCGGCACCACTTCCAACCCTTGCCTTCGGCAACTACCTCGCCGAAGACGGCCGGCAGACCGGTACCTGCTCGGACAATGCCCTGGTCAGGTCAACCGATACCGCAGCGCGCTATGCGCCTCCCACCGCCCTCTCTCCTGGATGGTGCACCCTGTCGATCCTGTTCAGCGACTGGGATCGGTCCGGTCGCCGCGACCTGCGCGTGACGAACGACCGGCAGTACTACCGGGACGGTGAAGAGCAGCTGTGGCGTGTCGAGGAAGGCCAGACACCGCGTCTCTACACCGAAGATGACGGGTGGCAGAGCATGCAGATCTTTGGCATGGGCATCGCCAGCCACGACATCACGGGCGACGGTCTGCCAGAGGTCTTCCTGACCAGCATGGGCGACAACAAACTCCAGACCCTTGCCGAGGGAGCAGCCCAGCCGCAGTACCGCGACATCGCAATCGGGCGGGGTGTTACCGCGCATCGACCGTTCACCGGAGACACGACGATGCCATCAACCGCATGGCATGCCGAGTTCCAGGACGTCAACAACGACGGGTTCATCGACCTTTTCATCGCCAAGGGCAACGTCGATTCCATGCCAGAGGCGGCGGCGGATGACCCGAATAACCTGCTGCTGGGCAACCAGGACGGGATCTTCATCGAAAGCGCCGATTCCGCCGGCATCGTCAGCTTCGCCCGTACCAGGGGTGCAGCCCTTGCGGATTTCAACCTCGACGGGATGCTCGACCTGGTCGAGGTAAACCGCAGAGAGAACGTCAAGCTGTGGCGCAACCTCGGGTGGGGCGAACCTACCGAGCCGCGACCGATGGGCAATTGGATTGCCGTCCGGCTCTCTCAGCCGGGTCCCAATCGGAACGCCATCGGTTCGTGGATCGAGCTGAGGTTTGGCGACTACACGGTGCACCGTGAGTCGACCATCGGCGGCGGTCACGCCGGGGACCAGCTGGGGTGGATCCACTTCGGGCTGGGAGCCGCCGATACCGCCGAGCTGCGCGTGCAGTGGCCGGATGGCGAAGCGGGCCCCTGGGTCGTGATCGACGCCAACCGGTTCGCCACAATCGAGCGTGGGGCCACCGAAGCGCAGCTGTGGATCCCACCCCAGAACTGATCGTGGGAACATGACTGCGATGACAACGCCGTATGTCGCCAAGGTCGACCTGCCCGATTTCGGCATGCCAGACGAGATGCCGCAGATCCCCGGTGCGGTCTATCGAGATCGCATGGACCGGCTGCAACAGCGCGGCAGGAAGCACGGCTACGACCGGCTGATCGTTTATGCCGACCGTGAGCACAGCGCCAACCTCTCCTACCTCACCGGGTTCGACCCGCGCTTCGAGGAGGCGCTTCTCGTCATCGGTGGAGCCGACGAGCCCGCCATATTGGTGGGGAACGAGTGCGTCGGTATGGCAGACGCGGCGCCGCTGTCGATGCGTATCGAGCTGTTTCAAGACCTGAGCCTGCCAAGCCAGCCACGGGATCGCTCTCGATCGCTAGCCGACATCCTTGCCGATGAGGGCATTGCCAATGGCAGCCGGGTCGGTGTCATCGGCTGGAAGGAATACGCCAGGCCCGAGATGCTGGATGTGCCGGCATTTCTCGTGGACGAGTTGCGCGCCATCACCGGAGCGGCAGGCGCCGTCGAGAACGCCACCGGTTTGCTCATCGATGCCGCCGACGGGCTGCGCGTCATCAACGAGGTCGAGCAGCTGGCATCCTTCGAGTACGCCGCCTGCCAGACCTCCAACGGCGTTCGACAACTGCTTTTCGGGCTCCGGCCCGGGATGAGCGAACAAGAGGCGGTCAGGTTGCTCGAATGGAATGGCATGCCGCTGTCGCGTCATCTGATGCTGACCAGTGGGGAACGGGCCTCGCTGGGTCTGCTCAGCCCTGGGGACCGGCGCATCGAGCGTGGCGATCGGTTCACGGTCGCTTTCGGCATCTGGGGGGCGTTGAACTGCAGGGCCGGGTTCGTTGTGGAAAACGCAGAGGAGTTGCCCCTCGACATCCGTGACTACGTCGATCGCCTGGTCTGTCCGTATTTCGCCGCGGTGGCAGAGTGGTACGGCGCACTACACGTCGGTCAGACCGGGGGCGCGCTCCAGGAAATCGTCGATCGCCGCCTTGGCGACCCGTTCTTCGGCGTCTTCTTGAACCCCGGTCACCAAATCAGCCTCGACGAGTGGGTGAACTCTCCGGTGGCGCCGGGGTCAACGATTGAGCTGCGCTCGGGCATGGCCTTCCAGGTCGACATCATCCCGGCCA
>JADFIY010000239.1 GCA_022566415.1 Acidobacteriota bacterium | reverse complement strand
TTGCGTGGGCGGGGTTCTTCCTGCAATGGGGCGCACCGCTTCTTGTCGTTATGGCACAGGACCTGAAGCCGGACATGATCAGCACCGTTTCCGGCGTCATGCTGGGACTGGCCTGGGGCCTGTCCACGCTCATTTTATGGCCGGTCAGCTACCTGGTACAGTACACACGTTTCGACATTGTCGTCCTGATGGGGGCTGCGGCGATGGCGGTCGACCTGGGCTGGTTGTTTTGGCAGAGTATCGAGATCCAGCATGGCGCCGACGCGGCTGCCCTTGCCGGCGTCGTGTACGAGCCGGACCAGCGAGACGAGGCGCACACGCAAGGCACGGCGGCAGCGGTCGAGAACGGGTTCGTCCACGATCCGCTCAATGGCGATGAGATCGAGATCCTCGACTTCGTTGACGATCCCACCGCGGTGGAGCAAAGCTCTCAACTGCGAGCGATCGTGACCCGGCGCGTCCCGACGTTCTTTATGAAGGTTTTCGGACTCGGGACGGTCGATATCTCGCGCACCGCACTTGCCGAGTATGAACCGCCCCGGGTTTCATAGAGGCTGGTTGTTTTGGATCCCTGCTCCTTGGGCGGGGACGTTTTGACGGTAGTGGTCGGTTTCGAATGCTGCGGGGGTGGTGTAGCCGGGGCCTGACGTGATCTCGCCGTGGAGACGCCGATGGTTGAACCAGTCGACGTATTCGAGGGTGGCGAACTCGACGTCGTCGAGACCCCGCCATGGCCCTTTCGGGTAGATCAGTTCCCACTTGTAGAGCCCGTTGAAGCTCTCAGCGAGGCTGTTGTCGTAGCTGTCGCCTTTGGATCCGACCGAAGCGACGATGTCGTTGACGGCGAGGCGTTCGCAGTACCGCACCGACAGGTATTGCACGCCGCGGTCGCTGTGGTGGATCAGCCCCTCGAGGTCGTCGTTGCGGCTCCGGTTGTGCACGGCCATCTCCAGGGCGTCGATAGCGAGATCGGAGCGCAGCGACCGTGATGCTTGCCACCCGACGATCATTCTCGAGTACACGTCGATGATGAACGCCACATACACCCATCCGGTGTGGGTCTTGACGTAGGTGAGGTCGGCGACCCACAGCCGGTTCGGGGCCGACGCCCGGAAGCGGCGTTCGACCAGATCAGCGGGTCGATCCAGCCGATCGTCGCCGACGGTGGTGCGCACCCAGATGCGGCCTCGCCGGCAGCCCCGCAAGCCCATGTGGCGCATCAGCCGCTCCACGGTGCAGCGAGCCACCCTGATGCCGTCTTTGTTCAGCTGGTCCCACACCTTGTCCGCGCCGTACACGCACAGGTTCTGTTCCCAGACTCGCAGGATCTCCGGGCGCAACACACCGTCGCGGATCGCTCGTGCCGACCGAGCCCGTGTCTTCGCTGCGTGGTAGGTCGATGGGGCGATGGCCAACACCGCACACATCGGCTCGATACCCCACTTGAGACCAGCGCTACGCCGTTCCCTGTGCTCGTCGATGAAGGCGATCATCTCTTCTGTGGGCGGTCGAGCTCCGCCCCGAAGAAATGTGCCGCCGCCTTCAGAATATCGTTGGCGCGGCGTAGCTCGGCGTTCTCCCGCTTGAGACGCTTCAACTCGGCGAGCTGCTCCGTGGTCGGACCCGGGCGGCGACCCAGATCCGCCTCCGCTCGCCGAACCCACAGACGCACCGTCTCGGCCTTTGGACCCAGCTTCTCCGCGACCGAACAGATCGCCTCCCACTGCGACCCGTACTCGCCCTCATGGTCAAGGACCATCCGCACCGCCCGCTCACGAAGCTCTTCGGGATACTTCCCCCGGTGTTGTCGATAACTGGTCATGGCTCCATCCTCTCAAAGTCTGGAGCCTCCGAGAAACCCGGGGCGGTTCACTGGCTCATGTCGGTGCCTTTGGGGAAGTATTGGCGTAGCAGCCCGTTGGTGTTCTCGTTGGTTCCTCGCTGCCATGGCGACTTGGGATCACAGAAGTAGACGTCGACTCCGGTGTCGATACTGAACTGGGCGTGTTGGGCCATTTCTTTGCCCTGATCCCAGGTCAGGGACTGCCAAAGATGGTCGGGTAGCCGTTGAACGGTCTCGGTGAGAGCGTCTCGGACGGCTTCTGCGGTGTTGCCGTCGGGTAGGGGGAACAGCATCACATACCGGGTGTGACGTTCCACCAGGGTGCCGATGGCAGTCTGTCTCCGTCCCATTAGGAGGTCGCCTTCCCAATGACCCGGCACTGCACGGTCTTCGACTTCGGCGGGACGTTCTGAGATCATCACCGGGTCAACAATCTTGCCTTTCCCCGAAGGTGCCCGTTTCACTTTGGGACGCCGGTAAGCACGACCGGTACGCAAAGATTGGGCCAACTCCCTGCGTAAGGCACCTTTGCCTTGGACAAACAGTGACAGATAGATGGTCTCGTGACTCACATACATCTCCTGGTTATCAGGGTATGAGCGCCGCAACCAACGAGCCACCTGTTGAGGTGACCACCACTCGGCGAGTTTCTCCTCAACCACCGCCCGCAGTTCAGGGTTCTCAGCGAGTTTCGACGGTTTAGGACGACGAGCCCTCCTGACAGCAGCCCGGTCGGCGTGATGAGCCCGATACCGGTGACGGCCACCGTTACGGGCCAATTCCCGGCTGATCGTCGACGGGGCACGACCCAGACGAGTCGCCACCATCCGCAGCGAGTCACCCGCAGCGACACCCCGAGAGAGCTCCTCCCGCTCCACCAAAGACAAGTGCCGCAGCGATCGTCTCC
>JADFIY010000056.1 GCA_022566415.1 Acidobacteriota bacterium | reverse complement strand
CATCAGGCTTTCGCCCATTGTGCAATATTCCCTGCTGCTGCCTCCCGTAGGAGTCTGGGCCGTGTCTCAGTCCCAGTGTGGCTGATCGTCCTCTCAGACCAGCTACCCGTCTTTGCCTTGGTGAGCCATTACCTCACCAACAAGCTGATAGGCCGCGAGGCCATCCCGAAGCGGCGGACCATTTCCTCAGCAGACCATGTGGTCCAAAGAGGGTATCCGGTATTAATCCGAGTTTCCTCGGGCTATCCCGGTCTTCGGGGCAGGTTCCTCACGTGTTACGCACCCGTTCGCCGGTTTCCCCATCCAGTCCTTACGGATCGAATGGTTCTCCCTCGACTTGCATGCATTAAGCGCACCGCCAACGTTCGTCCTGAGCCAGGATCAAACTCTCCATCGAAATGATGGGAGAAAGATTCCTGATCTTTTTTGGAGATCTGGAGATCGATCTCTCAAAGGGTGGCCATGTCGGGGACGGGGGTCCCTTTGGTGACATGGCCGGCTTTTTGTACACGCTGATCCGATTTCCACCGCAAGCGGCAGATCACGGCTCAGCGCCCATTGGCTTTTGACACGCTGTTCAGTTGTCAAGGAGCCCGGATCCCTCTCGGACGCACGCTGGCGCCCCAAACGAAGGGCCTCACATTGTGGCACCGCTCAAAGAGAGCAACACCCAGCCACCGGCCCGGTTGGCCGGCGGAAACCATATTCAAGCATGCCTTGGCGCTTAGTGCCAGCCTCCTCGTGCCGTGCACACGAGCGGGCGCGGCTGCTCAGCCCTTTCGGCTACTCCGAAACCACAGGTAGCCGCCGCCGCCGATGATGACCAGCAGCAAGAAGGGCAACGAGAAAATCAGGTCGATGAGCCGGAACAGCCCGAGAACCAGCACCACGATGACGACGGCACCGATGATCCAGGCCCAGCCGGACGTGCTTTTTGCTGCTTCAGCCATCTGCCATCCTCTTTTCCATTCGGCTCCGCAGCCAGATGAACAACCCGATGATGGCGGCCACCACCAGGATGCCGCCTATCGACATGGCGGCTAGGAGGTTGGTGACGATGGCTATCCCCCAGATGATCGGTATCGCCAAGATCAGGATGGCGACGATCACCACCCACGTCGACCATTTCTGCTGGTAGGCATCCGCCATGAGTTTCCCCTCGTGTCGATAGCGCGGCGCGAGGGTAGCGGTTGCCTAAGGCACAACTCTCATGAAGCGGCGTTTGCCTACCTGGATCACCGGTCGGCCCTCAACAATGGACGAGTCGACATACTCATCGCTCATCTGCTCCCCGTCGATTTTCACTGCCCCCTCCGCGATCAAACGCCGCGCTTCCGAACGGGATGAGACGAGTTGGGCGTCCTCGAGAAACCTGGGAAGCGACAACTGTCCTTTCTCCGTCATTGCCTTCGATGCAGAGTGCTCCGGGACGTCCTCCGGTACCTCCTTGGCCCGGAACAGGCGGTCGAAAGAAGCCTCGGCCGCCGCAGCCCCCTCCTCGCCCCAGTACCGGCTCACGATCCGGCGGCCGAGCTCGCGCTTCGCCTCACCGGGATGGAGCGAACCGTCACCGAGACCTGCTTCGATCTCGGCAACCTCTTCGCGGTCGGCAAACGCACCCAGCCGATACCAGTCCGGCATCGCCTCGTCGGTGATAGACATCACCTTGCCGAACATGTCGTCCGCAGACGCTCGCACGGAGATGTAGTTGCCAAACGACTGGGACATCTTCTTCACCCCATCGGTGCCGACCAGCAGGGGCACGGTCACCACTACCTGGCCGGTCTGCCCGCGGCGCTCCTGCAGATCGCGACCGACCAGGAGATTCCACAGCTGATCGGTGCCCCCGATCTCAACATCTGCCTCGACGGCCACCGAATCCGATGCCTGCAACAACGGGTACATGAACTCAATCATCGAGATCGGCTCGTTGCCCTCCCATCGCCTGGAAAAGTCCTCACGATCCATGATTCGCGCCACGGTGAACTCGGAGGTCAGCTCCAGCACGTCGTGCATGTCCATGGTGCCGAGCCACTCCGCGTTGTATCGAACCTCCAGATGGTCGGGGAGCAGCAGGTCCTCGATGACGGGGAGCAGGTTCTCGACGTAACCGCGCACCTCGTTCGCACTGAGGCGCTTTCTCGTACCTGTCGCCTCCGATGGGTCGCCGACCTGGGCGGTGAAATCGCCGACGATCAGCACCGCGGTGTGCCCCATCTCCTGGAAACGCCTGAGCAGATCAAACACGACCGCCCAGCCCAGAGTGACGTCGGGTGCGGTGGGATCGACGCCGAGCTTGACCCGAAGCGGTCGGTCCTGTTCCAACAAGGCGAGCAGGCCACCTTCGGGCAGCGACATCTCAATAGTCTGGGTGATATGGGCGAGTTGATCGGCGGCGGATCTCATTTGAGGACCAGGCTAGGACATCGCCCCTATTCGCTTGGTGACTCCAGCACGAAGCGCCACGGCCGGTCGGCCGCTTTGGAGATACCGATCCGTGGTGTCGCCACGATCCGCGCCGGATCGATTGGGTCGCCTGGCAGCAGCCACACCGGACCGTCGTTCAGGTCGGTACCGTCGTGATCTCCGGTCACCCCGAGCGCCTGGGTCAGCTTGCCCGGTCCGTCGCTCAGGTGGTCGGATCTCCCCCTCCGCTGGGCCATGACGGCGCGCCCGACCTCAGGTGACCCGCCACGGAGCAGCACGGCGTTTGGGGCTCGCTCGTCATTGACGACGACGTTCATGCACCAGTGGATCCCATACGACCGGTAGACGTACAGCGTCCCCGGCGCCAGGAACAGCGAACGGTTTCTCATGGTCTCGCCGCGAAAGGCATGGCTGGCCGGGTCATCGAGCCCGGCGTATGCCTCCACCTCGGTCAGCACGACTTCGGTCGGCTCTCCCTCGAACACCGTACGCAACCGCCATCCAAGCAGCCGGCGAGCGACGGTGAGAACGTCGGATGCCAGCAGCCCGGCGAGCTCGTCACCCACCAGACGGGGTCAGGTGCAGCAACAGCGCCTTGAACGAATGCATCCGATTCTCCGCCTGGTCGAACACCCGGGATCGTGCATGTTCCATCACCGCATCGGTGACCTCATCCCCTCGATGCGCGGGAAGACAGTGCATGAAGATGGCGTCGTCGGCGGCAACGGCAAACAGCTCGCTGTTGACCTGGAATGGCAAAAAAAGCGCCTTACGCCCCTCGGCCTCTTCCTCCTGGCCCATCGACGCCCACACGTCGGTGTACACGACGTCGGCCCCAGACACCAGCTCCTCGGGGTCGTTGCCAACGGTGATGGAGCCACCGGCACCGGCTGCGATGCCGCTCGCTTCGTTGGTGATGTCTGCGTCGGGCTCGTAGCCGGGTGGGCTCGCCACCCGGACGTGCATGCCGGCCATAGCGCCGGCCAACATCAGTGAGTGGGCGACGTTGTTGCCATCTCCGACGTAGGTCACGGTGGTTCCGGCCAGCGGGCGCTGCTCGGAAATGGTCTGCAGGTCGGCGAGCGCCTGACACGGGTGGGAACGGTCGGACAGCAGGTTGATGACCGGGGCATCTGCGTACTCAGCAAGCTCGATCAGGTCATCGTGCCGGAACACCCTGAACGCCAGCACGTCGAGATACCGGTCGAGAACGCGGGCTACGTCCTTGACCGCTTCTCTCTTCCCCAGACCGACCTCATCTTGTTTGAGCACGACGGGATGAGCACCTAAATCGGCACAGGCCACCTCGGTGGATACCCGAGTTCTCGTCGATGGCTTCTCGAAGAACAGCCCTACCGCGAGACCCGAGCGCGATCCGGCGGCCGACGACGGGTCGGCCTTCACCACTGCCGCTGATTCGAGCACGGCGCCGAGGCCATCACGACCCAGGTCGGTCACCATCAACATGTCGGTCACAACGATCCTCGGAGCTCTCCCCCGGTGGCCGATTCCACCGCGGCGACGATCGACCTCCTCAGCGGAGCCGTCTCCTCGTCGCTCAGCGTCCGATCCGGAGCACGGAGGGTCAGGTTCACCGCGATGCTCTTGCGGCCTTCGCCGAGCGATTCGCCGGCGTAAACGTCGAATACCTCCAAGCGTTCGAGCAGGTCGCCGGCTGTATCGTTGATCGCGTCGAGGATCTTGGCGGCCGGTACCTCCTCGCCAACTTCGAAGGCCAGATCGAAAATCTGCGGCGGGTACTGCGACGGCACGCTGAACACCCACGGGCCGCGGTCGATGACGAGCGGAGCAACGTCGATCTCTCCGGCGATCACGCGTCCATCAAGACCCATTGCGCTCGCTACCGCGGGGTCAACTTCGCCGACGGTGCCGACAATGTCGCCGTCGATCGTGACCGCAGCCGCCCTGCCAGGGTGGAACGGTGCCCGCTGTACGGGTTGTACCGCCGGTTCCGGCAGGTCCATCGCTGCCGCGATCGTTTCCCACAACCCGGTGGCGTCGTAGACGTCGTATCCGCTGTCGGGGCGATCCCAGCCGGCGGTGCGCACGCCCGCGGCCACGAAACCGAGACGGTCGGGTTGGTCGGGCAGCTTGCCCGAGCCTGGGAGAAAGACCTTCCCGATCTCGAAGATCTGGATGTCCTCTATCCGCCGCGACACGTTCAACGAAGCGGCGCGGAGCAGCCCTGGCAGCATCGTGGTTCGCATCACCCCCTCTTCCTCACGAAGCGGGTTCACCACACGAATCGCGTTTCTGGCGGCGTCGCCGTCGGGGAGGCCGAGGCGATCCAGGTCGGCCGTACCGATGAAGGAGAAGTTCAACGCCTCGTGATAGCCGGCGCCAACCATGACCGAACGCAGCTTGCGCAACCGTCGCTCTGCGACCGGTAGGCCCTGGCCGTTACCCATCCGTAGTCGGCCCGGTATGTTCTCGAATCCATACAGGCGAGCGATCTCTTCAACGAGGTCGGCGGGACGGCCCACATCGGGTCTCCTGGTGGGTACGGTCACCGTGAGCGGGTCGGATCCCTCGACGGCGAACCCGAGCCGAGTCAGCAAGTCCGTTGCTTGCGCCGACTCGACCGTCACCCCGAGAAGTCGCACGATCTCGCTCATTGGCAGCTCGATTACCGCCGGCGTCGGCGGGGCCGGATAGGAGTCGACCACCCCGCCGATCGTGGCCCCGGCATTGGCGGCGAGCAGCTCGGCAACGCGGTCGGCGGCGTGGCGACACGCTTCAGGGTCAATGCCGCGCTCGAATCGTGCCGAGGCCTCGGAGCGCAGGTCGAAGCGCTTCGAGGTAAGCAGCACACTCGGCGGCTCCCAATAGGCGGCTTCGATCAGGGCCGAGTCGGTGTCGTCGCTGACCTCGGTGTCGGCTCCTCCCATGATCCCGGCGATTGCCACCGGCCGCTTGGCGTCGGCAACGACGATGTCGGTCGTTTGCAGCGTCCTCGTCACACCGTCGAGCGTGACGACCTCCTCACCGTCGACGGCCCGACGCACGACGATGGTGTCACCGAGCCGGTCGCGATCGAAGGCATGGGTGGGATGCCCGAACTCGATCATCGCATAGTTGCTGGCATCGACCACGTTGTTGATCGGGCGAACCCCGGCGGCGATGAGGCGGGCCCGCATACGATGCGGAGAGGTACCGACGGTGATCCCATGGACCTCTCTGCCCACGAAACGCGGGCAGGCGACCTCGTCGAGGATGGTGACCGTGGTGGTCGCCTCATCGTTGTAGACGTCGAGCGGGAAGTCGGGCTGGCGCAGCGGGACGTCGTAGTATGCGGCCAGCTCGCGGGCGATCCCGTACACCGACATGGCATCCGGGCGGTTTGAAGTGATCTCGATATCGAACACGACATCACCCACCGGCAGTAGCGACTCAAATGGCTGACCGATGCGATTGGCGGCATCCGGGTAGTCGCCGTCGAGCACCATGATCCCTGTGGCATCTTCCCCGAGCTCGAGTTCCTGCTCAGAGCAGATCATCCCGTATGAGGTGACTCCCCGGATGGCTCGCTCGCCGATCGTGAAGTCGCCCCGGAGCACAGCTCCGGGCACGGCAACGGGCACGACCGCACCCTCGCCGAAGTTCCATGCTCCGCACACGATATCGAGCACCTCGCCGCCCACATCGACCTTGGTCAACCGGACCTTGTCGGCATTGGGATGCGGGCTCACCTCGAGCACCCT
Source organism: Acidobacteriota bacterium (assembly GCA_022566415.1). Taxonomy (GTDB): domain Bacteria; phylum Actinomycetota; class Acidimicrobiia; order Spongiisociales; family UBA5794; genus JACZST01. Next base: position 6,660 of record JADFIY010000056.1, on the reverse strand, counting down.
GCCGATCACCACGTCGGAAAAGCGATGCTGGATCCGCTCCCAGCTCTCCACCTTGAAACCAAGGCTGTCCAGCGCCGTCGCGATCTCTTCCGGATCACTCGTCGGCAGGTCGATAAAGTCGCCCAGCCAATTCAGGGTCGGCTTCATCGGTACTGCTCCATCGACCGGAGATCGGGATCGAAGAGGTGGCGCAGGTCGGTAATACCATGGCGGGCCATCGCCAGGCGATCGGCACCCATGCCGAAGGCAAAGCCGGTCACCTCGTCTGGGTCATAGCCCACGGCTTCGAACACCGCTGGGTTGACCATCCCGCAGCCGAGCAACTCCATCCAGTCGCCGTTGTGCCACACATGCATCTCCGCGGACGGTTCGGTGAACGGGAAATAGTGCGGGATGAACTTGACCTTCGCCTCCGAACCCAGGAACTCGCGGGCAAAGTGCTCGAGAACGCCCTTGAGATCGCCAAAGGTGATGTCGGTGTCGACGGCGAGCCCCTCGACCTGGTGGAACACCGGCGAGTGCGTCGGATCCAGGGGATCGCTTCGGTAGGTTCGCCCTGGGACGACGAGGTAGACCGGAGGATCGTGCTCCTCCATGTACCTGGCCTGCATCGGAGGGGTGTGGGTTCGGAGCAGGATCTCCTCGGGAACATCCCCGTAGTCCAGGTACAGCGTGTCCGCCTCCAGGCGCGTCGGGTGGGCGGGAGGGAAGTTCAGCGCGGTGAAGTTGTAGTACTCGGTCTCTGCCTCCGGGCCGGTGGCCACGGTGTATCCCATGGCAACGAAGATGTCGACGACCTCGTCCAGCGCCTGCTGGATTATGTGGATCGTTCCCCGCTTCGGTGCCCGGCCGGGAAGGGTCACATCGACGGTATCCGACGCCAGGGCTTCGGCATGGGCTGCCTGTTCGAGCTCGGCACGGCGGATGGCGATCAGGGACTCCAGCTCGATGGCGACCTCGTTGATCGCCCGACCCAGGTCCTTACGATCGGTCTCCGGCGCCGCGCCGAGGCCGCGCCTGCCCTCGGCAATGACCGAACGCTTGCCCACGGTTTCGACTTCGACGGCGGCAAGTTGTTCGAGGTCGGCCGCCGCGGCGACACGCGCAGGTGCATCTGTCCTGAGCGCGTCGAGTGCTTCCTGGATGCTCATGCGGGCGGAAGATTAGTGGGCGAGTCGCGAGTCGCGAGTCGCGAGTCGCGAGCAAGAAATGACCAGTTGCCAGTTGCCAGTTCCCAGTTCCCGCGGCTTTGCGCTACGACCCAGGGCTGCGGCCTTCTATGCCCTTCCGGGCGGGGTAACCGCCGAAGGCAGGAGGGGCGCTTGCTCTGTGGGGGTCTCTGAGTGAAGCCCCGCCGTCAGCGGAGGAAACGATGGGCGCTCGCGGCTCAGGCTCAGGCTCAGCCAATCACCACGAGAAGCAGCGTGACCACGAAACTGGCGACGGAGGCGAGGATCAGCCAAACGAGCTTCCTCGTCACCGGGAGGATAAGGAACGGAGCGACGCCGATTGATGCCGCCAGTGCCACGTGCGCGTTCCCTCCGACGGTCAGTCCAACGTAGACCACAAGGGCCAGCACAGCCGCAACGGTGAGCGAGATCAGCCTCCAGCCGGTTTTCCAAACGGACCGCAGTGACGGTCGCTCGGGTGCCTGTGTGCTCATGAAAATGCATCGGCAGTTGAGCCATCCCGCTACACCCGCCCGAGCTGAAGACTTGGCCAGACCCTCGACTCAAGACCCTCGACTCAAGACCCTCGACTCAAGACCCTCGACTCAAGACTGTCGACTCAAGACTCGCGACTCAAGACATACATCGCGATCGAGCCTGCAACGGCGGCGTTGAGGCTCTCCAAGCCGAGTATCGGAACGGTGAGCGTCGCCTCGCAGGCGCCGATGACATCCTGTGGCAGCCCATGCGCTTCGTTGCCGACCAGCAGGGCCACCGGGGTCGAGGTATCGATAGCGACGGGTGGAACTCCCCCAGTCGAGACGGTTGCCACCGGCGTCAGCCCGGCCGCCCTCAGCACACCGGTGTTATCGGCCTCGGAGATGCGTACGACAAAGTGAGCGCCAGCCCCGGCACGTAGCACCTTCGGGCTCCATGGGTCGGCACCGCCGTGGCGCGCCACATTCCAACCGAACGCTGCCGCCGTCCTGATCAAGGTTCCAACGTTGCCAGGTGTCGTCAACTCCCACAGCACCACGGTGGGCTCCGCCTCCAACGGCTCCGGCTCCGGTACCGCGATGACCGCAATCGGCCCCCGCGGAGCCTCGGTTGGGGCGATGGTGTCGAGCACCTGCTGGGTGATCGTGACCACCTCTGTGTCAATATCCGGCGCGGGGTCACCTTCGGGGACGAACACCACTTCCGGGATCACCCCGGCAGCCAGAGCAGCGCCAAGCGGATGAGGGCCTTCGAGGATGGTGTGTCCCGTTTCCCGGCGCTCCCTGGCCCGTCGCAGGCGGCGCACCGCCTTGATGCGGTCGTTGTGCGGCGATGAGATCGTCACTGGAGGGAGGGACTGCGCCGCGGCAGAGCCTCACCACGGACGGTCGGTGTCACTCTGCGTGTGCCGCGCCCGCCACTTCAACGAGAGCAGAAAAGGCCTTCGGATCGTTGACCGCCATCTCGGCGAGCATCTTGCGGTTCACCTCGACGTCGGCAGCCCTGAGCCCGGAGACGAATTGTGAGTAGGTGGTGCCGTTCATTCTCGCCGCGGCGTTGATGCGCTGGATCCACAGGCGGCGGAATTGTCCCTTCCGGGCCCGACGATCGCGATGCGCGTATTGCATCGAGTGCATGACCTGCTCGCGCGCGGTCCGGTACCGGCGGCTTCGTGCGCCTCCATAGCCAGAGGCGCGTTCCATCACCTTGCGGCGTTTCTTCTTTGCGTTGATCGAGCGCTTTACCCGTGCCATCGTGACTCCTAGTTGCCCAGCAGGCGGTTCATTCGCTTCTCGTTGCCGCCCGTGAGGTTCTTCTTGCCCTTCGTTCGCCGCCACCGAGCCGCCGACTTCTTGTGCCGGTTGTGACCGTGCCATGCCTTTGTCGCGGAAAGCTTGCCGGTTCCGGTTCGTTTGAAGCGCTTGGCGGCGCCCTTGTGTGTTTTCATCTTTGGCACGTTGCCACGCTCCTACTCTTCGGCTGCCGGCTCCTCCGCCGGCTCTTCAGCTGCTGGTGCCTCTTCTCTTGGCCCCGACCGGCCCGACCCCCTCAGTGGGGCAAGAACCATCGTCATGTGGCGGCCTTCGAGTCGTGGTGGGGTTTCGATCTCTCCGTAGTCGGCAACGCTCTTCTGCAGCCGGTCGAGGATCTCGTTCCCGATTTCCGGGTGGGTGACCTCTCTGCCTCGGAAGCGCATCGTCACCTTCACCTTGTCGTGATCTCGCAAAAAGCGCTCTACCCGCTTGCGTTTGACCTCGAAGTCGCTCGCCCCGATCTTGGGGCGGAACTGCACCTCTTTGATCACGGTGCGAGTCTGCTTCTTCCTGGACTCGCGAGCCTTCACGGACTGGTCGTATTTGTACTTTCCGTAGTCCATGAGGCGGACGACTGGCGGACGGGCCTCTGGTGCGACCTCGACGAGATCCATCTCGAGCTGGTTGGCCAGCCACCGTGCCTCTTCAATCGATTTGATTCCGATCTGTCCACCATTCGGATCGACGAGGCGGACCTCTTTGACCCGGATTTTGTCGTTGACTCTCGGCTCCTTGATTGGAGAACCTCCTGTTTCTCAGCGGTCCGACATCGGCGGTGCATAGAAAAGGCAGCACGCGCGGTGCTGCCTGATAGTTCTGACCCGTCGCACCTCACAACGGTGGCCGGGTGGGAAGCAGGCGCCTCCGCTTGGTCGGTTGGCTGAGAGACTAGGCGTGGAGGGCAGCTAGTTCAATGGGGAGAAAGTCATCAGTCCTCAGTCGTCAGCCCGAATCGCTTCTCCTGCTGAAGACTGACGACTGAGGACTCGGCTCAGCTGACGCAACACGTTGGCCGCACGGACCGCCGCTTCTGCAGCCTCCCTGCCCTTGTTGTGCTGGTCTGGCGCGCTGCGGGCGAAGGCGTGGCTGGGGTCGGTCACCGTGAGCACTCCCAGGGTCACAGGGACACCGGTGCGAAGCGTCACCGCCATCAGGCCGTCGGAGGCGCAACGCGCGATGTGCTCATAATGGTCGGTCTCCCCTTTGACCACAGCGCCGATGGCAACGACCGCGTCGTACCCGGTTTCTGCAAACCGACTCGCCACCAGCGGCAACTCGAATGCTCCCGGCACATCGACGACGGTGACGTCCCTCGCTCCGGCGGCGTCGAGCGCCTGCAATGCTCCGTCGAGCAGCCCGTCGGTCACCGGCCGGTTGAACAGCGATCTGGCGACACCGATACGGAGCCCAGAGGCATCGAGCTCGCCCTCGATATGGGTCATCCGGTCGATCCAAGATGTCCCAGCTTGCTCTCCTTGGTCTCGAGGTAGCTCTTGTTGTGGTGGTTCTCCCCCACCCACAGCGGCACTCGCTCGCTGATGGTGATGCCGAAGGCAGCCAGCTGGTCGAGCTTCTCCGGGTTGTTGGTCAGCAAACGGATGCTTGCCACCTTCAAATCAAGCAGGATCTGGGCGTCGACCCCATAGTGACGCTGGTCAGGAGGATGCCCGATCTGCTGGTTTGCTTCCACCGTGTCGAGGCCGTCCTCCTGCAGCCGGTACGCGGCCAGCTTCTCCACCAGGCCGATCCCCCGCCCTTCGTGGGTCGGGTTGTACACAATGATGCCCTGGCCCTCGTCGGCGATCCGACGCATCGACTCGCGGAGCTGGGCTCCGCAGTCGCAGCGACGGCTACCGAAAACGTCTCCGGTGAGGCACACAGAGTGCACCCTTGTGAGCACGCCGTCCTTGCCGGCAACGTCACCGAGGACCAGGGCCATGTGTTCGGAACGGGTATCCAAGGCCCGGTATCCGATGGCAAGGAACTCGCCGTATTCCGTCGGTATGGTGGCCTCCGCCTCTCTGGAGACCAGCGCCTCGGTCTTCCACCGATACGCCACGAGGTCGGCGATCGTGATCACCGGTATCGCGTGTGTCTTTGCGAAAACGAAGAGCCGGTCACCCTTGGCCATCGTCCCGTCGTCGTTGACCACCTCGCATAGGACTCCAGCAGGTGCCATCCCGGCGAGCGTGGCGAGGTCAACGGCTGCCTCGGTGTGGCCTGGTCGCACCAGGACCCCACCGGACTTGTAGCGGAGCGGGAACACATGACCGGGCCGATGGAAGTCGGCTGCCGTGTTGGATCGATCCACGGCCGCCCGGATGGTGGCGGTGCGATCGGCAGCGCTGATGCCGGTTGTGGTGCCAATTGCGTAGTCGATGGACACGGTAAAAGCGGTCTGATGCGAGTCGGTGTTCTCCAGCACCATCAGCGGTAGGCCAAGCTCGTCGAGGCGCTCCCCCGTCATCGGCAGGCAGATCACCCCGCTCGTATAGCGCACCATGAAGGCAATGTGCTCGGCGGTCACCTTCTCGGCGGCCATGATCAGATCACCCTCGTTCTCCCGGTGCTCATCGTCGACGACTAGGACCATCTCACCGCGGGCGATCGAGGCAACGGCCATTTCGATGGACGAGTAGCTCATGCCCGCGTTCCCATCAAGCGCTCCACGTATTTGGCGAAAATGTCACTTTCGATGTTCACCCGATCCCCGGTTGACCAATGGGCCAGGACCGTGACGTCGAGGGTGTGCGGAATGAGGACCACCTCAAACCATGTCTCGTCGGCTTGGAGCGGCGAGACCGCGGTGATCGTCAAGCTGACACCATCGACCGTCACCGCGCCCTTCTCGACCAGGTAAGGAGCCAAGGAGGCAGGCGCCGCGACCCGGATCCGGCTGGCTTCACCCTCGATGTCGATGGTCTCGATCTTGCCCACACCGTCGACATGGCCCTGGACGATGTGCCCGTCAAATCGCCCGTCTGCCGACGCTACCGGCCGTTCTAGATTTACCCCAACACCCACCGCAAGACCGCCAAGATTGGTGCGCTCCAGCGTTTCACCCACGGCATCGACTTCAAACGTATCTTCGCCGACCGCGACCGCGGTCAGGCAGACGCCGTTCACTGCGACCGAATCACCGATAGCGAGTCGCTCGACCGTGTGCGGCCCTTCGATCACCAATCGCCGGCCGGTTTCGGTTCGCTCCACCCGCTCTAGACGGCCCACCTCGGCGACGATTCCGGTGAACATCAGCGAGCCTCCAGGGGGGTGGCATCGATCCGGATATCGGACCCGAGCGTTGTGATCGCAGTGATCTGAACATCGAGCGCGGCGTCGATGGTCTCGAATACGCCACCAACCGCGGGAACACCGACCCCAGCGCCAAGCTTGGCTCCCAAATACAGCACAAACTCGTCGACCAGCCGCTGACGCAACAGCGACCCTGCGAGGGTCGGGCCACCTTCGGCCAGCACGTCTACGAACCCCATCGCTCCCAGATGCTTCAACATGGTCGTCAGGTCGACCCCATCGGGCCCTGGAGCGACGATGACGTCGCTGATGCCATCGGGCGCCTTGGCGCCTTCTGGCAAAAACAGGAGCGGATCTCGGTCGTAGACGGTCGCCGCCACCGGTAGGTGGCGCGAGCCGCCAACGCTCACCGGTCGCGGTTGCGGCCC
>JADFIY010000055.1 GCA_022566415.1 Acidobacteriota bacterium | reverse complement strand
CGTCGACAACGACAACGCTTCCGCCGACGACTACCACCACCGCCGCACCCGTCGGCGCTTCGACCGGTCCACCACCCGGGTCCGATGAGAGCTTCCGATCCAAGGAAGGCCTCGTCGCCCTCGAGGACGTTGCCCGTCACGAGGTGCCAAGCGATCAGCGCGACCAGCACACCGAGCCGGTCAGCATCATGGTGCGTTTCCAAACGACTGCTGAAACCTTCACCGGCGGCGCCCTGCCGTCGACGATCCTCGGTGTCCTCATGGCGCTACTAGCGGTGATCGGCCTGAATCGCCGGCTCCCACCGCTCAGAACCGGCGACAGGACTCAGTAGAACGAGCCGCCGCCGGTCACCGGGCCGCCGGCAACAAGAAGTCATCAGTCGGCAGCCTGAAAGAGTCTCCGGTCTTCGGCCGCCGGTCAGAAGAACTCCTCAGCCTTGAGTAGGAAGATCGGGGGCGGAACCGGGGACCGGAGGGCCGCTGGCCGGTGGCCGGAGGCTGGCGGCCGGGGACTGGCTACCCCACTACTTTGGAGAACCCGGGGCCCTCCGTGCGCTCCAGCTGGTCCATCATGCACTCGTCGGGGTCTTTGTCCGGCCGCCACCGCTCGAAGCGGGTGGCATGCCGGAACCGGGCACCGGTGAGCTGGTCGTATGACACCTCAGCGACCACACCAGGCGTCACCGGGATCCACGACAGATCCTTGCCGGCCGACCAGCGGCTCTCCGCTCCTGGTCGTCGCACATCGTCGCCGAAGGAGTCGTCGCTCTTGATCTGCTCGAGCAGCTCGAGTATCTCCACACGATCCGCATTGGAGAACCCGGAGCAATGGCCGATGAAGTGCAGTTCCCCGGCGTCGTTGTACAGACCGAGCAGGATCGACCCGATTTTCCCACCATCCTTGTGGATGCGGTATCCACCGACGACGCAGTCCACATCCCGTCGATGCTTGATCTTCACCATCTCCCGCTTCGACTCGATGTATGCGCCTTCGAGACGCTTGGCGACGATCCCGTCGCACCCCGCCGCCTCGAAATCATCAAACCAGCGTTTGCCCTCATCGATGTCGGTTGTTGACGGGGTCAGGTTCCATGGGTCGCCAAGCTCACCCAACACCGTCACCAGCCGCTTCCTGCGCTCGGTGAAGGGCGCATCCCTCAGGTCGGTACCCTCATGCGCCAGCAGATCGAAGGAGATCAGCTGGGCCGGGGTGGTCTCAGCCAGCATGTTCACCCGCGATTCGGCAGGGTGGATCCGGTTCTGCAACCCGTCGAAGTCGAGGCCGTCATCGGTGACGACCACCACCTCCCCGTCGACGACGGTCCCCGTTGGAAGTTGGTCGAGCGCCCCCCGAAGCTCTGGGAAGTAGCGCAGCAGCGGCTTCTGGTTACGCGAGTCGAGCCGGATTTCGTCGCTCCATGCCACGGCGCGGAACCCGTCCCACTTCGGCTCGTACGCCCATCCGCCCTGCGGCCAGGCGGTGCGAACGCGAGCTTCCATCGGCGAGATCGGCGGATCGAACGGCCAGGAAGACATGCAGGAAGCCTAAGAGGCTCCGCAAATAGGCGCGATCGGGTCTCCGTCGGCACGGCCATTTGCGGAGCCGTGGCCCGAGCGGCCCGCCGCGAAGCGGCAAGAGCGGGAAAATAGCTCCACTTCTGTCGAGACGACCGGTCACCTAATCGGTGCGCGCTCTAAGCGATCGTTTCACTCGAGTCGCGGAGAAACAGGTTCCCGGCTCCCAGTTCCCAGTGACCAGTAGGGGTTGCCACGCACTTGGTACTTGCTACTTGGTACTTTGTTCGAAATGCGCACGCTCGTCACGATCCGGCAGCCCGGCGAAGAGCCGTTTCCCCTCGTCATCGAGAACGACCGGTTCGTTGACCCGAACGACGGCCCGATCGATGACACGCTCGACACCAGCCGCCTATATGCGGTCCCCGGGCTCGCCGACAGCCACGCGCACCTGGGCATGAGCTCCATGGCTGAGATGCTCGACCTCACCGATGAGGATCTCCGGCGCAATGCGCGGCGCAACGCATGGCTACAGGTCGAGGGGGGTGTGCTCCTCGTCGCCGACAAGGGATCGGGGAGCAACGCCACCCTGGAGATCCTCTCCGCTCCCCCGAACGAGCGACCGGAAGCCTTCATGGCCGGCCGGGTCATCGCCCCCGCCGACGGCTACTACGCGGAATACGGCTACGAGGTCGACGAGGACGGGCTCATCGACGCGGTGCGTGCCGTAGACCAGCGCGCAGCATGGGTGAAGATCATCGGCGATTGGCCGCGCCCGGGCATCGGACCACAAGCGAACTACTCGGAGGCGGCCCTGGCCAAGGCGGTGGACGTCGCACACGCCGCTGGGCAGAAGGTCGCCATACACACGATGGCCCCTGCTGGCGTGCGCCCAGCGATGGACTCGGGAGTCGATTCGATCGAGCACGGAACGTTTCTTTCCAGCCAGGATCTGGCGGTCCTGGCCGACCGCGGCGGGGTCTGGGTACCGACCGTGCTCAACACCGAGTTCCTGATCGAGTTTCTCGGAGCCGACAGCTCTGGAGGTCGGCTGATCCTGGGTGGTTTAGCCAATCTCAGGGAGCTACTCCCGGAAGCGGAGCGGCTGGGTGTGACCATCCTGGCCGGGACCGATCTGGCGGTACCGCACGGCGCCGTTGCCGAAGAAGCGATCAAGCTCAACGAGTACGGACTATCCGCCGCCGCCGCCGTCACCGCGGTGTCAACGGCCGCCTATGATTATCTCGGGGCGGACCGTCGCTTCGCCCCGGGGTCGCCTGCCAACGCGGTGTTCTTCGCCGATGATCCACGAGACCATCTGGAAACGTTGCGCGACCCGCAGGTGATCATCCGGGCCGGGAGGGTGGTCAAACCCGGCTGACGCACCGCCCGATAGCACTACCCAGCGGTATAGGTGCCGTCGCAACGGCGATCAGGGACCCCAAATGGTTGTGCATCTCCATGCGAATCACCGCAATCCGCGCCACTGCATACATGTACGGAGCGGGCATACTTCCCAAGTTCTGGGTGTTGGTAGTTGTATAACTCGCAGAAGTGCGCGACGATGGACGCGTCCCGCACCACGGAGGAGGCCGCGGGCCGTTTCCGTTGGCCGATCGGTGTTCGATTGTGGCATCGGGAACCCTCGGGAGGCTCGCAACGTCCAAGCGGCGTCGCTGGAGCCAGAAGGGGGGAACCTCCTACTGGCTGCAGCGTTATTACGCGGCTAGACAAGTGAAGGATTTCACAAACATGAAAACGGCAGAAAAGATACGAATGGCCGGCCAGCCCTTGGAAGTTGGTGACAGCCTGACGCGGTATTTGACAGAGATCTCGCGCCATGACCTGCTCACCGCCGACGAAGAGGTCGAATTGGCTCAGGCAATCGAATCGGGGCGTGAAGCAGAAGAGCAGCTCGCCGCGGTGTCGGTGCGTGGTGCGGAGAAGGTGCGCCTGGAGCGTCTGGTCCGCAAGGGCCGCGATGCCCGGCATCGATTCGCCCAGGCGAACCTGCGCCTGGTGGTGTCACAAGCAAAGCGGTACCGCTCCCAGTTTGGAATTGAGTTCATCGATCTCATCCAGGAGGGGAACCTCGGGCTGATCCGCGCCGTCGAGAAATTCGATTGGCGCAAAGGCTTCAAGTTCTCGACGTACGCCACCTGGTGGATTCGCCAGGCGATGCAGCGCGCCGTCGCCGAGAAGTCGCGGACGGTGCGGTTGCCAAACTCACTCCACGACACGGTGGTGACGCTCAACGGTGCCCGCAACCGCCTGCTCTCCGAGTTGGGCCGCGATCCGACCGAGGAGGAGTTGGCGCAGGAATCCGGCCTGACCCTCGAAGCCGTGCACGAAGCTCAGCAGGTCTCAGAGTCTGTGTCGCTCGAGTCCCCAGTTGGAGAGGATGGCGCAGTCCTCGGTGACTTCGTCGCCCACGAAGACGACGAGGATCCAGTTCGCGAGACCGAGCGGGCCAGTGTCATCGAGGCGCTGCGCGAGGCAATCAACCGGCTGCCGCAGCGCGAGGCATACATCCTCTCGATGCGGGTTGGTTTTGAGGACGGCCTGCCACGCACCCACGAGGAGATCGGCAGCAACCTCGGTCTCGGCCCGACCCGGGTCCGTTCGATCGAGAAGCTGGCGCTGTCCAAGCTCCGCCACCCCGCGTTCGGGCTCCGCGAAGAAGCGATGGAGTTTTGATCCTCTATGAAACACTCCGGCGGCCCGACAGGGCCGTGGCACAGGTCGTTTCTTAGAGGGTCAAAAAATAGGGCGAGATAGCGCTAGCTGCCCCGCTGGAGCCCGTGCCGACTCCCGGTCCTTCCAACGCATCCACCGTAAGACACAGCGCGCTCCGAGTACCTTTCTGAGCGATGGCTGACGTACCAAGCGGAACGGTCACGCTCCTGTTCACCGACATCGAGGGCTCGACCCGTCTCTGGGAAGAGCAGCCCGAGTCGATGAGACAGGCGCTCGTCGTGCACGACCGTATCTTGCGCGACGCCATCGAGGACAACGATGGCTACGTCTTCGCCACCGGCGGCGACAGCTTCGCCGCCGCCTTCCAACGCGTCTACGACGGGCTGCTGGCTGCGGTCGAAGCGCAGCAAGCGCTAGCCGGTGAGGAATGGGCGAAAGCGCCCATTCGGGTGCGGATGGCGCTGCACTCCGGTGAGGCGGAGGAACGCGGCGGCGACTACTTCGGGCCGACGCTGAACCGAGCGGCGCGCCTGATGTCGGCCGGGCATGGCGGTCAGGTGCTTTTGTCGCAATCTGCGTTCGAGATCGGCGCGACATCGACCGGCTCTTCGAGCGGGCACGCGCCGAGCTCGACCCCGAATCCTTCGACCGCGCCTGGGCGGAAGGCCAGGCCGCTTCTGTTGAACAGGCCGGCGCCTGGGCGCTCGAGGGCCTCGACAAGCTCGAGTAGGGGACTAAAGGCCGAATCCAAACCGCGAGACGTGCGCGACAATGTGAGTCCACAACCAAGGAGTTCCCATGGCTGGAAGCCAGCCGGGTGTCGTGTACGGCCGCCGTGTCGCCATCGTCGATGGTCTGCGCACCCCATTCGTCAAGTCGGGCAAGGAGTTCAAGGACGTCTCCACCCTCGAGCTCGGCTCTGCGGTCGTCACCGAGCTGCTGCAACGCTCCGGGCTCGACGGCGACCAGATCGACCAGGTGGTCTACGGGACGGTCGTCCACGACGTGGCCGCACCGAATATCGCCCGCGAGATCGTTCTTGCCTGTGACATCCCGCAAACTGTCGACGCCTACTCGGTGACCAGGGCGTGCGCAACCAGCACACAATCGTTCGTCGACGGGGCCCGGTCGATCCTGCTTGGCGATGCCGACATCGTCATCACCGGTGGGGCAGACTCGCTGTCAAAGCCGCCGATCACCTACTCGGATCGCTTCGTCGACGTGCTCATGGACGCCAACGCCGCCAAGGACGTCGGCGGGAAGGTCAAGGCGTTCTCCGCCTTGCGTCCCAAGGATCTGGCTCCGCGACCACCGGCGATCGCCGAGCGGTCCACGGGTGTGACCATGGGTGACTCTGCCGAGGACATGGCGAAACAGAACGGCATAACCCGTGAGGCCCAGGACGAGTTCGCCCTGCGCTCTCACCGAAAGGCCGTCGAAGCCTGGGAGAAGGGGATCTACGACGAGGAGGTCATGGCCTTCCACGTTGGCCCCGACTACCTGGTGACCATCGACAGGGACACCATTCCCCGAGCCGATACCAGCCTGGAGAAGCTCGCCAAGCTGAAGCCGGTGTTCGATCGCAAATACGGATCGGTCACCGCGGGAAACTCATCGCCGCTCACCGATGGCGCCTCTGCGCTGCTGCTCATGGACGAGAAGGTGGCCAACAAGCTCGGCTATGTTCCAAAGGCGTTCCTTCGCTCCTGGGCCTTCGCCGCCCTCGACCCCAACTGGCAGCTGCTGATGGGCCCTTCGTTCGCGACACCGATCGCCCTCGACAAGGCCGGGCTGGCTCTCGCCGACATCGACGTGATCGACATGCACGAGGCGTTCGCAGCTCAGGTGCTGTCCAACACGCAAGCGTTCGCCTCCGACGAATGGGCAAAGGAACATCTCGATCGCGACCGAGCGATCGGAGAGATCCCCGATGAGAAGTTCAACCTGTACGGCGGGTCGATCAGCCTCGGCCATCCCTTCGCCGCTACCGGGGCTCGGCAGATCCTGACCATGGCCAACGAGCTGGTGCGGCGCGACACCGGGACGGCGCTGGTCACCCAGTGCGCCGCCGGCGGGATCGGTGCCGCTGTTGTGCTGGAGCGCTGATCCATGGACCTGAAGCACTTCTCCTTCGGGATCGAAGACGGGATCGCCATCGCCCTCTTCGACCGAGCAGGGGAGGCGATGAACACACTCGCGCCTGCGGTCTTCGACGACTTCGTCGCCGTCGTCGACCGGGTCGCCACAGACGAGAAGATCGAAGCGTTGGTGTTTGGCTCCGCCAAGAGGAGTGGATTCCTCGCCGGCGCCGACATCCGGTACTTCGAGACGCTCAGCAGCGCCCAAGAGGCAACCGCCGCCATCAGAGAGCTCCAGGCTCTGCTGGCCACCTTGGAGGCGTTGCACACCGAGAACGGGAAGCCGGTGGTGATGGCCATCGACGGACCTGCCCTGGGCGGCGGCCTCGAGGTGGCACTCACCGGGTCGATGCGGATCATCACAGACGGCGCCAGAACCCAGCTGGGCCAACCCGAGGTTCAGCTTGGGGTCATCCCGGGTGGAGGCGGCACCCAGCGGCTTCCCAACCTGATCGGGATCGCCGCCGCCCTCGACATGATCCTCACCGGCCGCCCGGTCCGGCCACACAAGGCCCGCAAGATCGGGCTCGTCGACGAGGTGGTACCACCACAGGTGCTGCTCGACGTAGCCAAGAAAAGAGCCAGGGAATCGGTCGGGAATCTCGAGGCACACACGGCACCGTCGCTGCGCGACCGGCTCTCTCCCTCCCACCTGCAGGCGATGGCGCTGGAACAGAACCCGGTGGGCAGAAGGGTGCTGTTCAAGAAAGCCGAGGAACAGATGCTCGCCGAGACCAAGGGCAACTACCCGGCACCGGAGCGGGCGTTGCAAGCGGTGAAGATCGGGATAGAGCAGGGCCCCGAGGCGGGCTACGACGCCGAGGCCAGGTTCTTCGGTCAACTGGTCGTGTCCCCGGAGTCGGAAGCGCTGCGCGGTCTGTTCTTCGCCTCGCAGATGATGAAATATGCCACCGGCATCTCCACCAACACCGACCCCAAGCCGGTCAACAAGGTCGCCGTCCTCGGTGGCGGGCTGATGGGTGCGGGCATCGCCACGGTGAGCGCGCTGAAGGCGGGCAGCACGGTGCGGATCAAAGAGGTAGACGACGCCGCTGTCGGCCGCGCCCTTGCCCATGTCAACGAACAAATCGCCAGGCAGGTGAAACGGAGGCAACTGCGAGCCTTCGAGGGCGAGCAGATCATGAACAAGGTCACCGGCAGTACTGCATTTGACGGATTGTCCAACACCGACCTGGTGATCGAGGCGGTTTTCGAGAGCCTCGACCTGAAACGGTCCCTGCTGAAACAGGTGGAAGAGGTGGTGGGCAACGGAGTGGTGTTTGCCTCCAACACCTCGTCGCTGCCGATCGGCGACATCGCCGCCAAGGCGAAGCGACCCGAGGCAGTACTCGGCATGCACTACTTCTCCCCGGTGGAGAAGATGCCGCTGCTCGAGATCATCGTCACCGAGGACACCGCCGACTGGGCCACGGTCACCGCGGTCGAATACGGCAAGAAGCAGGGCAAGACCGTGATCGTGGTCAAGGATGGGCCGGGGTTCTACACGACCCGAATCCTGGTGCCGTACACCGGTGAGGCGCTGTACCTGCTCGCCGATGGAGCGTCCGTCGAAGCCATCGATGGGGCAATGGTGCGGTGGGGTTTTCCTGTGGGACCGTTACTGCTGTCCGACGAGGTCGGTCTCGATGTCGGCGCCCACATCAGCCAGATCATGGTGGATGCGTTCGGGGATCGGATGGCCGGGCCCGACATGATGCCCGGCCTGCTCGATGATGATCGGAAGGGCCGAAAGAACGGCCGCGGTTTCTACACCTATGACGAGGACGGAAAACGAGGCGGCGTCGACGAGTCGGTGTACTCCGCGCTCGGGCTGGGGCCGCGGCGTCAGTTGCCGTCTCCGGAATTAGAGGATCGGATGGCGCTGGCGATGATCAACGAGGCGGCACGGTGCCTCGAAGACGGAATCCTTCAGTCGTCCCTCGACGGGGACATGGGGGCGGTGATGGGGCTGGGGTTCCCACCGTTCCGGGGAGGGCCGTTCTGGTGGATCGACCTGGAAGGCGCCGGCAAGATCGTCGATCGGCTCGACGCCCTTGCCGAGAGGCACGGGGATCGATTCGCCGCCGCCCAGATCCTCCGCGATCACGCCGAATCGGGGAAGAAGTTCCGCTGACCCCTCGCCCTTCCCGTCGTACGTGCCTAGGTACTCAATGAGTGTGACTCCAAGCACGTTCGACGTTGGGTGGGCCACCGACCCCGGTACGCTCCCGTCCCTATGGCCAACGAATTCCGACTTCCCGACATCGGTGAAGGCCTCACCGACGCCGAGATCGTGGAATGGCAGGTCAAGGTCGGCGACGAGGTGGCGGTCGATCAGCCGCTGGTCGACATGGAGACGGCAAAGGCCGTTGTCGAGATCACCTCGCCGTTTGCCGGTGTCGTGCTCCATCTCGGTGGCGATGAAGGTGACACCGTGAACGTCGGCGACATTCTGTTCGTCGTGGGCGAGGCGGACGAGGACTGGGAGCCGGTTCCCAGTTCCCAGTTCGCAGTTCCCAGCAAAAAACACGAGCGGATCGAGCCGGCCGCTACGTCCGCCGGCGCGGTCAAGGCGATGCCGGTGGTCAGAAAGCTGGCCCAGGAACGCGGCGTCGATCTCGCCACACTGACCGGCACCGGGCCGGGAGGAGCGATCACCCGCGACGACGTCCTCGCCGCCACCCCGACCGGCCCGGTTGTGACCGACCGTGAAGAACGGGTCCAGATGAGTCGGATGCGGCGGACCATCGCCGCCAACCTCACCCGGTCTTGGCAGGAAATCCCCCACGTCACCGTCCAGGCCGAGGTCGATGCCGGCAAGCTTCTGGAGACGCATCGCACCTTCAAGGAAGAGGGCCCGTTTCCCCTCGAAGCCCTCATCGCCAGGGCGGCGCTCCCCTTGCTCGTCGAGTTCCCCGAGTTCAACGCCACGGTCGACGGCGACGACGTGATCCTCAAGCGGCATTACGACCTCGGCTTCGCCATCCACACCGAAGCGGGTCTGCTGGTGGCGGTGACTCACGACAGCGACCAAATGACCACCACGGACCTCGCCGCCGAGATCGTCCGACTTGCCGCCGATGCCAGGGACCGCAAGCTACAGCCAGACGATGTTGCCGGCCACACCTTCACCATCTCCAACATTGGGGCGCTCGGCGCCGGCGGCGGCACCCCGATCATCCCCTGGGGCACCACCGCAATCGTGTCCATCGGCCGGGCCAAGGACTCTCCGGTGGTTCGCGATGGAGAGCTCGCCATCGCACCGGTGGCTCCCATCAGCCTTTCCTACGACCACCGCCTCATCGACGGAGCGCTTGGCCAGCGGTTCCTTGCCGGATTCGTCGCCAACCTGGAGCGCATCGACGAGATGGTTGAGTGACCAGTTCCCAGTTGCCAGTTCCCAGCCAGAAAGTCGCTGGAAGGCGCTGCGACTTGCGACTTGCGACTCACCGCGGCCCAAAGGCCACCATCGGCAGCTGCTCCATGGCGGCACGCCACCCGGTGCTGTCGACCGAAATGCCGGTCAGCTGCGCCAGCGCCGCCGCCGACTTGGGATGGCGCCGCTGGTAATCCTTGATGACGACGACGGCCTCGTCGACCGGAACCATCCGCTGTCGCATCTTGCGCTTCCTGCTCCCGATGTACACCGCCGACACCGGGTACTTCTCGACGTTGCGATACCAGTCGGCGCGAGCCCCTCGCGCCGAGATCACGAAGTACTCGCTCGTTTCCTTGTCCCGATACACCACCTCGAGCGGGGTCAGATACGTCTTACCGGTGTTGCGGCCCTCATGCACGATGCAGATGAAGCGCTTGCCGAACACGAACCCGAGTCGGGCCTGGAACAGATATTTGGGGGCGCCGAGGAGCCACTTCCTGAGCCCTCCCGGTCGACGCTTGAACATGGCGGGACGGAGCCTACCTGGGCGAATGAGTCGCGCTCATCAGGTACTGAGTGCGGCGTGGGCGGCATGGTATCCGCACATGCCGTGGACACCGCCTCCGGGGGGGGTCGAAGACGAGCACAGGAAGATGCCGGAGGCAGGCGTCGCATATGGGTTCGATGACAACACTGGTCTGGCGAGAAGCTGACCGAAACCATGGGAACCGCCGGCGATGTCACCTCCGACGTAGTTGGGGTTACGCGCCTGCAACGCGGCAGGACCGTGGACGCGTTTGGCGAGAACGCGGTCGCGAAACCCTGGTGCGAAGCGTTCGATTTGCGCTTCGATCCGGTCGGTCATGTCGATGGTCGAGCCGTTCGGGACGTGGCAGTACGCCCACCCGGTGTGCTTGCCGTCGGGTGCGCGCGTCGGGTCGAACAGGCTTTGTTGGGCCAAAAGCACGAACGGGCGATCGGGATGGTCCCCCGCGGCTACGGCACGCTCGCCCGCAGCGATCTCGGCCATCGTGCCACCGAGGTGGACGGTGGCGGCCCGAAGGCATTCTTCCGCGATCCATGGGATTGGACCGTCCAGGGCGTAGTCGATTTTGAAGGCTCCTGGTCCGTATCGGTAGCGAGCGAGCTTGCGCCGGTACCGGTCGGGCAGGCGGCTCCCGGCGATCTCGATGAGCGAATGCGGGGTCACGTCGAAGAGGAGGTCCGCATCGTCCGGCAGCTCGTCGACTGATTCGACGTATGCCCCGGTCTTGATGCGGCCTCCCAGGTCGCCGAGATATGAGGCCATGGCGTCGGCGATGGATTGTGAGCCGGAGCGCGGGAACGGCCAACCGGAAATGTGGGCGGTGGCAGCGAAGACGATGCCGAACGACCCGGTCAAGGGGTTGGTAAGTGGCAAGATGCCGTGGGCCGCCAGCCCGGCGAAGACGGCTGATCCACGATCCGTTTCGAACACGGCGTTGGCCAGCGTGGTGGCAGGGATCGCCCCGGTGAGCCCGAAACGGGCAAGGACGAAGGGATGCCGGGGGATGCGCAGCATCGGTCCCAGGATGTGCGCCGAAAGGCGGTCCCAGTGTCGCACCGCTGGCTCGATGATGCGGCGATACCCCTTTCCGTCGGGTCCGAGCCCGGCAACGGTCTCGTCGAGCGACCGTTCGATGATCACCGCCGACCCGTCGTCGAGGGGATGAGCGACAGGAGCATCGGGATGGACCCACTCGAGACCATGGTCGTCGAAGGATCGGGCTTCGAAGAACGGAGATGTCGGGGCGAACGGATGGATCGCCGAGCATACGTCGTGAGCGAACCCGGGTAGCGTCAACTCCTCGGTGCGGGTGCCTCCGCCGATGCGATCGGCGCCTTCGAGCACGAGCACGGACCGCCCGTGCTCGGCGAGAACGATGGCGGCAGAAAGACCGTTCGGTCCTGATCCGACCACGACGGCATCATTCACCATTCGCCGAGCACCCAGATCTCGAGCTTGAGCCCGTCGCAACTCATCCCGACCTCCCAGAACAGGGCTGCAGCTGCCTCGAGGTGGTAACAGCACTCTGCTGAGCCATTCAAGACAACAGCGTTCGCTCCGAACGTATAGCGATCAGCGATGGCCATATCGGACCCATGGTGACACGAAGCCGGGGGACCCTCGTGTTTTCGTCGTCGGCGCGGCTCGTATGCGGATGTCGCCCGTTCGGCACGGCGATCCCGAGGTTCTGATTTGCGGCGCACCACCACACACATCGTTTACGAACCGCACCGGTCTGCGTCTCTGGCGAGCACGTGACACGTTGGACAACCAGGCCCCACTCGGGCTCCTACCAGGTTGCGGGCCGGCGGATCGGCCGTCATCTGGGTGCACTCCAACAGGCCTTTGCGGTCAGTTACCGACGCCGCCGGCCGATAACACGCACAGCCATGTCTCTATTTGCTCGCTCCGGTATTGCGGCGGACACCGCCGGCAGCTCGTTGCGGGACCGACTCTGCCGTCCGATCGATCCGGCAAGCCTCGTCTTCTTCAGGGTGGCCTTCGGTCTCCTGATCGCTTGGGAGATGAACCGGTACCTCGATCACTACTGGGTGGTCCGTTACTACCAGGAGCCGGAACTGCTGTTCAAGTACTGGTTGTTCGGATGGGTCCATCCACTCCCTGGCCTGTGGTTACCGCTGGCCTTTGGCGCCGTAGGTTTGGCCGGGCTCTTCGTCGCCGCCGGGCTCTTTTACCGTGTCAGCGCAGCGGTCGTCTTCGTCGGACTCTGGTACATCTTCCTGCTGGACAAGGCTCGATACCTCAACCACTGGTATCTGCTGATCCTTATCGCCTTGCTCATGGTGTTCATGCCCGCGGGTCGCGCATACTCACTCGACGCACTGCGAAAGGGGGCCGGCTCATCTTCGGTTCCGATCTGGTCGGTGTGGCTGTTGCGGTTTCAGATCGGGGTCGTCTTCTTCTACGGGGGCCTTGGCAAGCTCAACGCCGATTGGCTCCGCGGCGAACCGATTGCGACGTGGTTGGCGAACCGGCAGGAGTTCCCGCTCATTGGGTCCTGGTTCGGCAACCGGGCGGTGGGTGTCGGCATCGGGTATACGGCCCTGGCCTTTGACCT
>JADFIY010000054.1 GCA_022566415.1 Acidobacteriota bacterium | reverse complement strand
TGGATCGCAGGGTGTTGTTTTTCGCATTCGCACTGTTCGTTCTGTCCTTCGCCGACTGGGCGTTCACCAGCGTCGCACTCGACCTCGGCGCCGTAGAGGCCAACCCCCTCATGCGGGACATCGTCACCTCACCAGGCCAGTTCTACCTGCTCAAGGTGGTGCTCGCAGGCGCTGTTTCCCTGGCCGCCGCGCTGATAATTCGGTCCAAGCCGGCGTTCACGGTCCTGAGCAGCGTCGTCTTCATGTATGTCTTCCTGATCCTGTGGAACGTCACCACCCTGCATCGGCTGATTTGACGAGTACCGAGTCGCAAGTCGCAAGTTCCGAGGCCCCAAATTGGCCGGTGGCCGTAGCCGGAAGCCAGTTCCCAGTTCACCGCTTGTCTTACTTGATAGTTGTTACTTGATACTTGTTACTCATTCCCAGTTGCGCACCGCTCCGTTGAAGAGGGGTGGCGCAACTCCTCTACCCTCGCACCATGCGCCTCGAACCCGCGGACTTCGATGAAGCCAATGCCGATCCGGAAACCCTCGCCCTCAATGAGCAACTGGAGCGGCTGACCGGCAAGCTCCCCAACCTGCTCGAGGTTGGCATCGAGCCGCTCCGCCAAGCACAGGAGCAGGGACGCGGGGCCTTTGGTCCGATCGAGTACTCCGACCTCGCCAGGAATCGGACGATCCCAGGGCCCGCCGGCGACCTTGGCATACGCGTCTTCATCGCCGATCGGGTTGACGGGATCTACCTCCACTTCCATGGGGGCGGATGGGCCATGGGCTCGGCGTCCGATCGAGATAGCCGTCTGGAGGCGATTGCCCGCAAGTCCGGTGTCGCCGTTGTCTCGGTGGACTACCGCCTGGCCCCCGAACATCCTTACCCCGCAGCATCGGACGACAGCGAAGCGGCCGCGCTGTGGGTGGTCGAGAACGGAGCCGAGACGTTCGGATCCGACCGGATCGTCACCGGTGGGGAGTCGGCAGGTGCGCATCTCGCCGCCACCGCAATGCTCAGGCTGCGGGACCGGCACGGTTTCACCGACTTCGCCGGGGCCGTCTTCGTCTACGGGTTCTTTGATCTCTCCCTCACCCCCAGCGTTCGCAATTGGGGTAAGCGCCCGCTCGTCGCCAATACCAACGGGCTTCGGTGGTTCGCCGAGACCTACGCCGCCGGGACCGACGTGGCCGACCCGGACCTGTCACCCCTCCACGCCGACCTCACCGGCCTTCCCCCGACACTCATCGTCGTCGGCACCCAGGACCCCCTCCTCGACGACTCGCTGATCATGGGCGCCCGCCTGGTCGCCGCAGGAAGCGACGTCGAGCTGCACGTAGCGACGGGAGCGGCGCACGGGTTCACCTCGTCCTCCATCCCGGCATCGGAGCGTGCCAAGACCGCCATCCAAGACTGGATCCTGGGTTGCGTCGTTTAGACGCCCACCGATAGATGACCGGTCGTCTCGACAGGAGTGGACCCATTTTCCCGCTCTCGGCTACGGGCCGCTCGGGCCACGGCAGCGCAAATGGCCACGCCGACAGACACCGGATCGCGCCCTATCGCGGGCCTCTGACCCGATGATCGGGACGATCGCTACCATTCGAGTGACCGTGCTAGGCGGGGCACTAGGGGTGCCCTGTACTCGAAATCCTCTTGATGCGGGGCCGAATTCCCGCCCGAGGGTGACCGTGTATCGGGTCAGCACCGGGATCGGTCGGCATTGACAATCGGGTCCTGCAACGGCGGAACACGCGTGAACCGGGTCAGGTCCGGAAGGAAGCAGCCCTAAGCGGGTCGTCCCGGGTGTTGCAGGGGTGCCCGGTTTGAGCCGACGGTTCCCGGCGGCGCCGGTACACGCCATTCGACGGCGGGTGCACGGTTGTAAGGGTTCCCAGTTCCCAACCCGAACCCGAGCCCGAGCTTCGTTCCTCCGGCTTGCTGATCACTGGTCACTGGGAACTTCTGTTCCTTTTCCAGGATCGCGCCCCATACGAACCCCATCGGGCCCATCCGCCAGGTGTCGACGAGATGAAGCGGTGACGATGCCAACAACTCCTCCGGCGGCGGGTGCTTGTCCAGGGTCTGATGCAGGTAGCGGTACTCCTCCCTGGCCCCAATGCTGGCACCGGCGATCGGCAACAGGATCGACGTCCCTAGACGATGCAGGCTCCGCTGCCAGCCGGCCTCGGGCCTGGCCAGATCAACGACACCCAGCCGGCCGCCTGGTCGTAGCACGCGATGGATCTCGGCCAATGTCGCTTCGACCGACTCGAGGTTCCTGAACACATACGCCGACAGGACGGCGTCGAAGGCTCCGTCCTTGAACGGGAGGCCCTCGCCAACACCCACAACCCGATCGTCAGCGTCGTTGAGGGCAAGCATTTGAGGCGAAGGGTCAAGAGCCACCACCTCGCTGCCGGCGAAGATCTCGTTGGCGGCTCCGGTCCCGGCGCCGAGGTCGAGGACCCTCCCCCGGGGAAGCTGCTCAACCGCACGCTTCCGCCAGGCCTGGTCTCTTCCAAGCGACAGAATGGCGTTTAGGCGGTCGTAGCGGCCGGCTATATCGGAGAAGACGTCTCCGTTACTCACGCCGCTGCCCTCGAAGCGGCGAACCATGGGCCGCCAGAGTCGCCCTCCGGCCCTACGAACCCTGAGTTGGCAGGGTATTTACTCGATGACATCGAACCCGGCGTACGGGCGGAGGACCTCGGGAACGATCACCGATCCGTCGCCGGTCTGGAAGTTCTCCATGATCGCGATCAGGGTTCGACCTACGGCAAACACCGTCCCGTTGAGCGTGTGCACCAGCCGGCTCTTCCCGTCCTGGTCCTTGAACCGTATCCTCAACCGGCGCGCCTGGTAGTCGGTCGTGTTCGACGTCGAGGTGAGCTCGCGGTATCGGTCCTCACCGGGGAACCAGCCCTCGATGTCGTACTTCTTGGCGGCGGACGCCCCGAGGTCGCCGGCGGAAACGTTCATCACCCGGTATGGGATACCAAGGGCCTGGACGAGTTCCTCCTCACGGGCCAGCAGAAAGTCATGTTCCTGGCCCGAACTTTCCGGGTGAACGAACGAGAACATCTCGACCTTGTCGAACTGGTGCACTCGGAAGATCCCGCGGGTGTCCTTGCCGTAGGTTCCGGCCTCCACGCGAAAGCAGGTGGAGAATCCGGCATAACGGATCGGGAACTCCTCAGGATCGAGGAACTCGTCGCCATGCATTGCGGCCAGCGGCACCTCGGAAGTGCCGGCGAGGTACAGGTCATCCTCGCCGACCGAGTACACCTGGTCTCGATCCGCGGGGAAAAAGCCAGTTCCGAACAAGGCCTCTTCGCGAACCAGGACCGGCGGCAACACCGGCTCGAACCCATACCCGGAGAGGACATCGAACGCCCACCGGACGAGAGCGAATTCCAGCAGCGCCAACCGCCCCTTGATGATGCCGAACCCGCTTCCCGAGATCTTGGTGGCGCGCTCGATGTCGATCACACCCAACTCGGTGCCCAGATCGACGTGATCTTGCGGCTCGAATCCGAACTCCGGCGGATCCCCCCAGCGACTGATCTCTACATAGTCCTCCTCGGTAAGCCCGTCGGCGGCGGTGTCGTCCGCCAGGTTCGGGATCGTCACCCAGGTGGCCATGAACTCGTTGTCGAGCTCGTCGGCACGGCTCAGCATCTCCTTGTACCGGTCGGACAGCTCGGCTGCGACGGCGATGGCAGCCTCTTTCTCGGCACCTTCGAGGCCGGCGATCGCCTTGCCTCCCTCTTTCTGGCGGGCCCGCAGCTCCTCAGCGTCGGCCCTGACCGCCCGTCGCTCGCCATCGAGGATGCGGAGGGCGGCGACGTCAACGGTCACGCTTCTTCGTGCCAGTCCGGCCTCGAGGGCCGCCGGGTCATCTCTCAGGATCGCAACGTCGATCATGGCGCGAGATGCTACCGGCCGAGGGCCGTGGCCACCGCGTCCTCCTCCTCCGGAGAAAGTGGCTCGGCGGAGACACCGGAGCGGATCTCTTTCGAGAACAGCAGCGTGTCGTCACGCGACACCAGGATCGACAGAAGGATGCCGTTGCCGCGCTCGTCCAGCATCGCGATCGAGCGGGACAGTCGCCCGGCGACGTTGCCGAAGGCGTCGTACGAGACGAAGCCCACTTTGGCGATCGCGCTCGGCATACGACCCTCGATATCTTGCAACCTGCGGTCCAGCGACGACATCCCAGCCTCCATCCCCTCGAGACGCACCCCGACCGAGCCCAGCAAGGCGATCACATTGCCGTCCTGCGGAACCGCCTTGACCCGAGCCCGGAGTTGATGCAGTTGGACTGCCTGCCACACCGCCAGCACGACGACGAGGAAACCAATGATGACGACGAGCCAACCGCTCACGCGTCCTCGTTTCGATAGAAGACCATGCGCCACGCGTTGTCCTCAGGCGATTCGTCCTGGGCGGTTCTGGCACGGATCACAAGCTCGTACAGCCCACCAGGGATCAGCTCGATTCCGTCGAACACGCAGGTCTTGGCCTCGCCCGGCGCCAGGCTGGCGACGGTCTGGGTGATCACGATCCGCGGCACGTCGCGATCTGCAGGGATGAGCTCCAGGGTCACGGAGATTTGCTCCTCGGTCTCGTTCCCCTCATTGGCGACGACG
The DNA here is from genome assembly GCA_022566415.1 of Acidobacteriota bacterium. GTDB lineage: Bacteria > Actinomycetota > Acidimicrobiia > Spongiisociales > UBA5794 > JACZST01. Next base: position 8,231 of record JADFIY010000054.1, on the reverse strand, counting down.
GCCTGTACGAGAAACGACTCGCTCTGCGGGACAATGGGCACGTTGTTGCGCTCGCCGACAGGTTCCGGCTCGGTGACGGCCGTGACCGAGATGTTGCGATGCTCGCCGAGCTGATACACCGACCTGAGCCGGGTACTGACGGTGGCGGTATCGAGCCTGACCGGCCCGTCGACATCGACAAATACGATTGCCTCGAAATCGCCTGAGGCGATCGAGTCGTCGAAGTCACCAACCCTCGCCAGAAATTCGACGTACGCGGTATCGCCAACGCGCAGTAGAACAAGTGCCTCATCGAGGGCCGACGCGTCGTCGTCATCGAGTACGGCAATGACCGCATCGTCGAGCAGACCGAGGGCCCGTTCCCATGATCGGGTGGCGACCATGAGATACCCGTGCGCCTCGGCTGCGCTCGCCGGCACGATGACCGAGTCGATGGCGGCGCCTGCCTCGGCAGCTGCCGCATGCATTACCTCGATCCGCCGCATCAACTCGGGACGATCGATGCCAGTCAACGAGTTGAACGTCGCCTCCAGATCCTCCGCCGCCTGGGATTGCTGGTGTACGGCCGCTTCCGTGACCGCAAGATAGTCGGCGACACTGCGAGCTTCGGTTCGATTTCGGACCGCAAACAGGATGAGCCCCACTACGACGGCCGCGACCAACACTGCCAGCAACCACCGACGGCGTCGCGACCGGCGTACGGGAGAAAATGAGGAGTACGCCATGCCGTGGGCGAGGGGGGACTTGAACCCCCACGAGTGTTACCTCACAGGTTCCTGAAACCTGCGCGTCTGCCATTTCCGCCACTCGCCCGTGGGATGCGAAAGGCTAACACGGGCATGGGATATGGCCCTTGGAGTGGCCCAAACGCCCGGCGCTCATACAATCCGACCATGCACCTCGCCAAGGAGATGGAACGGCGGCTGGAGCGCCTCGTCGACGGCGCCACCGCGGCCGTGTTTCGCGGCAAGATGCATCCGGTCGACATGGCAGACCGTCTCGTTCGCCACGCCGATTTCGTCGAGTACGAGGGAAACGCCGGGCCACAAATCCCCAACGAATGGGAGATGCGGGTCAACACACACGATATCCCGGATGGCATCGATCTCCGGGGGCTCGCAGCAGAGTTGGCCATGGCCCTTGAGGCCACCGCTCGCGATCGCGCCTGGAAACTGGCTGGGCCGGTCACCGTCGAGATCATCGCCGACCCCGACGTTCCCAGAGGGATAGCCGACTGTTCAGGAGAGTCGCACCCTGGCCCGTTGATTCCGTGGGGTCAGCTGGTTGCGACCTCCCCTCCAGTCGCCCTCGATATCGCCGACAACCGCAACATCGTGGGACGCGCCCTCGATTCGGACGTCGTTGCCAATATTCCCGAGGTGTCCCGGCGCCATGCCGTTATCGTCCGTCACGGCTCGGATGTCACCATCGCCGACTCAGCTTCGGTAAACGGTACCTTCGTCAACGGAGAATTGATCGGGTCCAATGGAACGGCGATCGTTCCCGGCGACACGATCACTATGGGTGATATCGACTTCACCTTCCGACTCTTGTGAGGCCTCGATGCCTGCTCTGATCCTCAATGCTCTCAAAATCCTGTTTCTGTTGCTCCTGTTCCTATTCCTGTGGCAGATCGCCGGCGCCATCCGGGTGCACATCGGCGGTCGGGGGTCGGCGGCGAGGGGAAAGGGCCCCACCGAGCTTGTCGTACTCAGGGGCGATGTCACCAAGGGCAAACGAGTCAAGCTCAGAGGGTCGGGACACACGGTGGGCCGCAGTCCGGATGCAGACATCATCATCGATGACCCGTACGCCTCCGACTTCCACGCCAGGATCAGCGCCGAAAACGGACAGACGCGCGTCGAAGACCTCGGCAGTACCAACGGCACCTATGTCAACGGACGCCGCATAACGGCACCGACTGGGGTGGTCAAAGGCGACACCGTTCAGATCGGAAAAACCATGCTCGAAGTCAGATGATCAGCAACGCAAACCGTATTTGGTACATGTCGGTTGCTACTTGGTACCCCTCCCTAGCCTGACGCATGGAAGCTATCGCCGAACCACAATGGTGTCCGCCATGAGATATGTTTGGGCGACCGCATCTCACCAGGGACGGGTGCGGGGACGCAACGAGGACGCCGTCTACCCCGAGTCCTCCGGCTCGTCTGACCATGCCATCCTGGTTGGGGTCGCGGACGGGATGGGTGGGGCCATCGCCGGCAATGTGGCCAGCACGACAGCGCTCGGCGCCGCGACCGACGAGGACCCTTCCGCCGAGATTTCGATCGTGGAGCGGGTTGTCAGAGGAAACAATCAACTCCTCAGCAAGATCGCACGGAACCCAGACTTGCGGGGGATGGGCACGACGATGACGCTCGGGCTGTTTCAGCCGGACGGAACCCTCGAGCTCGGCCACGTTGGCGACAGCCGCGCCTACCTGGTCAGATCGGATGATTTCGAGCTGCTCACCACGGACCACACCGTCGTCACCGACCTTGTTGCCCTCGGACATCTCGACCCGAGCGATGCCCAACGTCATCCGCAGCGTCATCTGCTGACCAGAGCGCTTGGGCTCGGGCCGGTGCACGTTGATCATGAGACGGTGGAACTCGTCGATGGAGACCGAGTCCTCTTCTGCTCCGACGGTCTGACCACGATGCTCTCCGACGAGCAGATCAAGGAGATCGTCGCTGCCGGCAACGAGGTCGAGCCGACGGTGTGGGCCCTGGTCGAGGCCGCCAACACTGCCGGCGGCGTCGACAACATCTCGGTTGCCGTCGTCGACGCCCATGACTCGTAACGCCGAAGCGGTCCTCATCGCCGCCGCGGCAACGCTCGCTGCGATCGGTGTGGCGATGGTGCAATTCGCCGCGGGCTCCTGGCTGGACGCCGACGTTGCCCTCACCTTCATCGTGTTTGCCTTCACCTTCGGCGTGATTCACCTCGCGTTCCGGGCATGGGCGCCAAACGCCAATCCTCTCATTCTTCCGATCGCCGGCTTCCTCGCCGCTATCGGCTTCATCGAGGTGTTCCGGATCGACCCGAACCTGGCGGCATTGCAGCGATGGTGGCTGGCGATCGCGGGGATCTCTGCTGCTTTTGTCGTGTGGCTGTTGCGCGACTCCGGCGTGGCCGTGCTGCGACGCTATCGCTACCTGTTCCTGGTCGCCGCCGTCGGCTTGCTGCTACTTCCGCTCCTCCCGGAAAGCTGGCCGATCCACGGTGCGGTCGTCAACGGATCCCGGCTTTGGGTGCGAGTCACCGTGCCGTTCGCCGACGTCGACCTGTCCTTCCAGCCCGGCGAAGTAGCCAAGGTTCTGCTCACGATCTTCCTGGCGTCCTACCTGGCCGACCGGTCCGAAGCGATGGCGACCGTATCCCGCAGCATCGGGCCGATCAGGCTGCCGGAGCCGAGGCACCTCGGGCCGGTGATTATCGCCGCGGGGGCCGCCTTCCTCGTGCTCATGTATCAACGGGATCTCGGGGCCTCGTTGTTGCTGTTCGCCCTCTTTATCGGGATGCTCTACGCAGCAACCGGCCGCGGCGTATACGTGGTGAGCGGGCTGGTCGCGGTGGTGGTCGCCGGTGTGGTGGCCTACCAGCAGTTCGCCCACGTCCGGGTCCGGATCTCAGCGTGGCTGGATCCCTTTGCCGACTTCACCGGGGCCGGTTACCAAACGGCTCAGGGCCTGTTTGCGATGGGGAGCGGCAGCCTCACCGGATCCGGGCTCGGCCTCGGCCGCCCCGACTTGATCCCCGAGGCAACCACCGACTTCGTGTTCGCCGCGGTTGGCGAAGAGCTGGGTCTGGCCGGATCGATTGCCGTCATCACCGCTTACGCCCTGTTCGTGACCGTCGGCTTCGGGATCGCGTTGCGGTGCCGCGACCGCTTCCGTAAGTACCTGTCCGGTGGGCTCACCATCCTCGTCGGCATCCAGGCGTTCCTCATCATCGCTGGTGTCGTCCGTGTGCTGCCGATCACCGGGCTCACCACTCCGCTGATGTCGTACGGAGGCTCGTCTTTGCTCGCCTCGGCGCTGATCCTGGCCCTGCTCGGCCGCGCATCGCATGAGGAACGAGTATGAACGACCCACTGCGCCGCACCGCGTGGACGATCCTGGCCGGGTTCCTGGTCCTAGCGGTGGCTACCACGTGGATCCAGGCCGTGGCTGGTCCTGACTACCGCGACGACCCGCGCAATCCGCGCCTCGTCGCCTCCCGAGTCGGGAGGGAGCGCGGTGCCATCGTCAGCTCCGATGCCGTGGTAGCCGCCCGCTCCGACCCGAGCCCCGACACCTCACAGACGTTTGTCCGCAGCTATCCGGGCGGGGCGGACTACGCCCACACCGTCGGCTTCGTGTCGGTGCTGTTCGGCGCCCGCGGCCTCGAACGCGAGCGCGCCGGTGACCTCGTATCCAATCGCGACGCCACGATCTCCGGCGTGCTCAATGCATTGATGGGGGGCGATCCCCGCCCGCGGGGCCTGCGTCTCACCATCGACGATACCCTCCAGAAGGTCGCTCTCATGGCTTTGGGCGACAACCGGGGGGCCGTGTTTGCCGTAGACCCATCGACGGGGGCGGTCCTCGTCGCAGCGTCGACACCAGGATTCGACCCGAACACCCTGATCGGACCCGATTCCCACCTTGCCGGCCAGCTGCTCGATGACGACCCCGACCAGCCGTTGCTGGATCGGTCCATCGCCACCACCTACCCGCCCGGATCGACGTTCAAGGTCATCACTACAGCCGCCGCTCTCGACGCCGGGATTGCCGGTCCGTCAACGGAGTACCCGGACCCGGGAGCCCTCGTCCTGCCCGGTTCGACGGCGACCATCAGCAACTACGACGGGAAGGTGTGCGTCGACGGCACCACGGTGACGCTCGAGGAAGCCTTCGTCCGCTCGTGCAACACGGTGTTTGCCCGTCTCGGGATGGAGGTAGGGGCCGAGCAGCTGGTGGCCACGGCTGAGGCGTTCGGCTTCAACAGCGTCATCCCGTACGACCTGGAGATCCTGGCCTCGGCAATCCCAGAGGCGCGGTCATTCACCGACGATCCGCCGGCAACCGCGCAGAACGCCATCGGGCAGCGTGACGTCCGGGCGACTCCGGTGCAGATGGCCCTGGTCGCCGCCGCCGTCGCCAACGGCGGTGAAATCATGATCCCGTACGTCGTCTCCGACGTGTTCCTTTCCGACGGGTTGATCGAGTCCTCGACCACCCCGATCGTGTGGCGGCGGGCGACGAGCCCTGCCAGTGCCGCAGTCCTCAGCGACATGATGGAAAGGGTGGTCGTCTCTGGGAGCGGGCGCAATGCAGCCGTCCCGGGCGTGAGGATCGCCGGCAAGACGGGCACGGCCGAGGTCACCGGCCAACCACCGCACGCCTGGTTCATCGGTTTCGGACCGGTGGACGCAGGCCCAGGCGAGCCGCAGATCGCTCTGGCCGTCGTCGTCGAATCTGGTGGGTCGGCAGGGGAGACGGCGACCGGTGGCAGCGTGGCTGCACCGATCGCCCAGAAGATTTTCGCAGAGTTTTTCCAATGAGACACAAGTCCCAAGTCACAAGTCGCGAGCAAGATTCGGCCTTGCGTCCTGCGTCTTGCGTCTTGCGTCTTCACGTCCATATTTCCCTCTCTCGGTACCATCTCGACGATGGATGAGCGCACCCTGTCAGACCGGTATCGCCTTGTCGCGCACCTGGCGCGTGGTGGCATGGCCGATGTGTACGAGGCCGAGGACACCATGCTCAACCGCAGGGTGGCAATCAAGATCCTTCACCCCAACTTCGCTGCCGACGCGGCGTTCGTCACCCGGTTCCGAAGAGAGGCCCAGGCAGCCGCCAACCTCAGTCATCCCAACATCGTCGCCATCTATGACTGGGGACAGGACGGCGACACCTACTACATGGTGATGGAGCTCATTGCCGGCCGGACGCTGCGGGAGATCTTGAAGTCGGAGGGGGCGCTCCTTCCGCGGAGAGCTGCCGAGATCTCGGCGGAGGCGGCAGCCGCCATCGAGGTCGCACACCAGGCCGGGGTGTTTCACAGGGACATCAAGCCGGGGAACATCATGATCACCACCGACGGAGCGGTGAAGGTCACCGACTTCGGGATCGCCAGGGCGCTCGACGACTCGGAGGAGCTGACCAAGACCGGTGCGGTAATCGGGACCGCCACCTACTTCAGCCCGGAACAGGCCCAGGGGCTCCCTGCAGACGGTCGATCCGACATCTACTCGCTCGGCGTCGTTCTCTACGAGATGCTCGCCGGCCGCCCGCCCTTCACCGGCGACAGTCCGGTGGCGGTCGCCTACCAGCACGTATCCGAGTTCGCCCCCACCGCGGCCGAGGTGAGCTCGGAGGTGCCAGAATATCTGTCGGTGATCGCGGCGACGGCGATGGCGAAGAGCCCGAGCGAGCGGTACCAGACCGCCTCGGACATGCGATCAGATCTGCTTGCTTTCCTGGCGGGACGGGTTCCGATGGTCGTCGGTGCCGCCGCCGCAGGTGCCGCTACCGCGGTGATTCCGGCTCCGGCTGCGACCGCCCCACCGGACGAGACTGCCAGGGCGGTCGCCTATCAGCCCCCCGACGAACCCGGCGGCCAATTCACCTACTTGGCCGCCGTCGCCACGCTGCTGGCGCTGCTCGCAATCGGGGCCTGGATCCTGTTCCGGATGCTCTCCGGTGGCGGGGTATCGGCAATCGAGCTGGTCGTCGTCCCCGATCTAGCCCTGGTTCCAGCGGAGCAGGCGTCGCAAGAGCTGCAAGACCTCGAACTGAAGGTCAACAGGCGCGACGAGACCAGCGAGACCATCCCGCCAGGGATCGTGATCGAGACCGACCCGCCGGCGGGAACGGAGGTCGAGGTGGGGTCCTTCGTCACCGTGGTGGTCTCGTCTGGGGCTCAACAATTCGGCGTGCCGGAACTGGTAGGCGAAAGCTTGGACGTGGCCATAGCGCTGATCGAGGCACAGGGATTCCAAGTCGGCCAGGTGACGTACACCCTCACCGAGGACATCCCGGAAGACACCGTGATCAGCCAGTCGCCGGCGGCCGGCACCCCAGCCGAGGCCGGTACTTTGGTCGATCTCGTCGTCTCCCGCGGGCCGTTCTCCATAGAGGTACCGGACGTTTCGGGGATGAGCGCAGAGGGCGCTCAGCTCGAGCTGGCCCGTGCCGGTTTCGAGGAGGTGTCGACCGAGGAAGAGTTCTCCGCTGACGTGGCCCCGGGCTTTGTGACCCGTACCGACCCGGAGTCGGGCAGGGTGGTCGCCCGCGAGACTCCGATCACCATTTACGTCTCCAAGGGCCAAGAGAACACGACGATCCCGGAGCTCCTCGGGCTGTCGCCGGAATCGGCACGGGCTGCGGCCACTCTGGCCAAACTCACCTATGTCGACGGCGGCACGGTTGAGGTCACGGCCGTCAGCGGATTGGTCGGGTTCGTCGCCGAGCAGGATCCCGCCGCCGGCGAGACCGTGCCCGTGGACTCGGAGGTGACGGTCAGGATCGGCGTCATAAGGCAAGTCACGGTGCCCGACTTCGATGGTATGACTCAGCTCGAGGCCGAGGCCGCCGCCGCCGAAGCCGGCCTCATCGCCGTTTTCACCGGCGAAGACCCCACGGTCGGCGAAGAGGATGACGGCAAGGTCGTCTCCCAGGACCCGATCGCCGGGTCCACCCTCGACGACGGATCTTCGGTGGGGCTGATCCTGGGCAGGTACATACCGCCGCCCACGACCGAAGCGCCCCCACCGGACGAAGAATGACCAGTGCAGTCGACCAGGAGCGGAACGCCGCACTCCTGTCCTGGTACGCCGAGCACAAACGGGATCTGCCATGGCGCGACGTCGGTGACCCTTACCTGGTCCTCGTCTCCGAGGTGATGCTGCAACAGACCCAGGCATCGCGGGTGGTGCCCTTCTACGAGCGCTTCGTCGAACGATTCCCGACCGTCCAGTCGCTGGCCGCGGCATCGCTCACCGACGTGCTTGCCGTATGGTCCGGGCTCGGCTACAACAGCCGGGCACCGCGGCTTCGCCAGACCGCCAGGATCATCGAGGACGAGGGCTGGCCGAAGACGGTCGACGGCCTGGAGCGGTTGCCGGGAGTCGGATCGTACACCGCTGCGGCCATCGCCTCGTTCGCCTTCGGAGAGCCGGTTGCGACTATCGACACCAACATGCGCCGCGTGGTGAGCCGGTGGAACGGTGAACCGCTGGACGG
>JADFIY010000053.1 GCA_022566415.1 Acidobacteriota bacterium | reverse complement strand
GGTAGGTGATGGTCATCGTGGCGGGCTGGCCCGGGTCACAGGCGGACGTTGTGATGACCATCGGGGTGGGATCGAAAGAAGTCACTGCCTGTCGGGCGACGTTCTCCGCCTGGACCGGATCCTGGAAGATTGCGTAGTCGCGAATTCCCTCACGCGCGGCGTGGGTCAGGGTCACCTGGGTGTTGTACAAACGGCCGAAATCGATGATCCCGAAGACGAGGAGCAGCAGGACGGGGAGCACGATGGCCATCTCCACCATCGCCGCGCCCACGTCGCCTGAGGCTCGTCGGCACCGAGCCGTCAATGTCGTCTTGATCACTTCCTACCTCGCTGAAGCAGGGGTCGGCCCCCCATGGCGGTGCCCCTCACGGCGTTCCTTTCATCCGCCAACCCGAAGTGGTCCCCGTCGTCCGACGGAGACCACGGCGGGATGGGTCGGCAGCTCTTCTACGTCTTTGGTGGGAATTCTTCGTTGACGCCCTCGAACGCGTCGAGGATGTTGCCACCGAGGGTCACGATGGCGACAATCGCAGCCACCGCGATCAAGCCCACCAGGATCCCGTACTCGACCATCGTGACGCCCCGCTCATTCGAGATGTGACCCGATATGTGAGCTAGCAGGTATGCCCTCATTGCAGTGAATTTCTGCAGCATGGAGATTCCTTCCTTGTCCCTGAGACCCGACGGGTCTGCTCCCTTGCCGAATCCTGCGGCAGCAGCCTCGAGGAGTCATCGTCAGAATTGATGAATCGACTCCCCAGAGGCTCAGCGGATATGGCGCGATCTGGTTCTGTATCGGAGAACGGTGTCCGCTGAGCCGTGGCCCGAGCGGCCCGCCGCGAAGCGGCGAGAGCGGGAAAAACAGCTCTGCGTCTGTCGAGATGACCGATCACCCATTCGTTGCGCTCTTTAGAGGCTCAGCGGAAAGGGCGCGATCTGGTTCTGTATCGGAGAACGGTGTCCGCTGAGCCGTGGCCCGAGCGGCCCGCCGCCCGATCTACGTCTCGTACCATCCGCTGCTGTAGGCCTTGGCGGCTGCGGCGAGCTGGGAGTGGACACCGAGTTTGAGCAGGATCGAGCGAACGTGGGAGCGCACCGTGGCCAGCGACACAAACGTCTCATCCGCGATCTCGGTAGACCCGCAACCCTGGCACATGAGAGAGAGCACCTCGCGTTCGCGCGGGGTGAGCGTGGCAAACGGGGCGTGTTGTCGCTGCTCCTCGGCCCGGCTGCGGCGAAGCTCCGCCAGCAAGGTCCTGGAGTGCCAGCTGAGCGCCCCATCGTCTCCGGCTGCCGTTCTTATGGCAGCCACGAACTCGGTGAAGGAGGCTCGTTTCTTGTCGATGATGCCGACGGCGCCGGCCTCGAGACAGGCACCCAATCCCAGGTGATCGGAGGACGAGGTGAGCATGACCACCCTGCCCCCGGCGTTGGTCATCGATCTGATCAGCGACTCGGGGCGCCCAAGTAGGGCAGGCAGCTCGTACTCGAGCAGGATGACGTCTGCCTGGGCCTGTTCGACCGCGAAGACGATATCTTCTGCGGAATCGGCCCACACCGCTGTGGTCGGTATGCCGGACCGGTTGAGCTCCTCGGTCAAGGCATGGGTGAGGAGCAAGTGGGGATCGACCAGCACGGCTCGCGGTACGGCGAGCTCGCCATCGAGTCTGACTGTGACGTCTTCCCCAGCGGCCTGATCGGGGTTAGACCACGCGACCACGCTGACCTGCCTTCCCTGCTCGCCCCCGACGAGGCCCGTTCCAGCCCCTGTCACGCGCATCCTCGCCGCCGCGGGTACTAGCCGGCATCGTCAAAACTGATGATTTGGGCCGGAACGAGCTCGTGCTTCGTACCCCGCCGACCATGCGGGCTTCGTAGGGAGTAGGCCATCCGCATCGCGGAAGCCAGCTCTTCGAATCCGGCGCTCGATGGGTCGATGGCCCAGACGGCGCCGGCCCTCGTGCACTCGCTCGTGCCCCTGGGGTTGTCTCCGCCGTCGATGGCAACCACGCGCAATCCCCGGTCGGTGAGCCGACCGATGAGGCTCAGTTGCGCTTGTGTCGGGGCGGCCTTGCCCACATTGAAAAGGACGAGGTCCGCGCTCTTGCTCGCGAGGCGATCGAGCACCCCTCCGGTCGGCGAAGCCGTGCCCGCCCACCATGTGGTAAACCCGGAGCCGCGCAGAGCCTCGATCAGTGAATCGAGGAACAGTCCCGGCCTGCCAACCACTCCAACCCGGACGTGGTGGATCGAATCATCAGTTCTGTCGATGACGGACCGAGCGTGGTCGGGGTTAGATCTACGCAGTGTCATCTCAACCGCCGCTCGAGGTGCTCATCGCGGTGCGACCGCGATTGTTCGCGTCGGCCCTTGGTCGACTGCTCGACCGCGACGGAAGACGGGTCACGATTGTCGATCCTGAGACGGTCGTGTCGGCGGACCGCTACGACGTGGCCGTGATCTCTGACGGCCCGACCCCGGCCGGACCGGGCGTTGCGGTGATCAGGCTGGCCGACCCGGAGCAGGGACGTCCATCGAGCACGGTGCGTATCGGGTCCCAGCACGAGATCGTGCCGGTGACGTCGACCATGGATCTTGTTGAGCTCGTCGATCGTGCCGGGCTGGAGGCTCGCGGCAGAGCGGAAGCCTGAACAGGCTTCCCCCAGGCTTCCCCGATCCGCGGTCCGACCGATTCCCCCAGCCAGTGCCCAGACGACCGGGGAGGCAGACGACGGCAGGCGGGTTTCCCCTTTTTCCACCCTCCGCAATGGAAGGTGTCCCCTTCGACCCATCGTACCTTCCCCCTACTCTGCGTAACCATAGTCGCGCACAGCGTGAGGTTTCCAGTCGCACCTACAGATCGGGTGAGTGTCAGATGGCGGCGGCCGCGTTGGCGGCGATGTCTTCGGCGAGGGCTAGGGCCGCGGTGGCCCCCGGTGACGGTGCGTTGCGCACCGTCACCACGCGCTCCTTCCGGCCGACCAGGAAGTCGTCGATGAGTTTGCCGCTCCGATCGACTGCTTGTGCCCGCACCCCGGCCCGCGCCCTGACCAGATCGGATGCAGCCACCCCCGGCACGTAGCGTTGCACATCGCGGACGTACGCCCGCTTGTTGACCGATCGCCAGCTCTCCACCACACCGCGCCGCCAGTGGTCGGCGGCGAGGTGCCGGAAGCCTGCCGTGCCCGCCAGGTCCCTGAGATGGGAAATCTCGATGTCACGCCACCGGTACCCGTCGCGGGCGAAGGCCAAGACCGCGTTCGGTCCCACCAGCACGTCGCCGTGCACGGTGCGGGTCAGGTGAACACCGAGGAAGGGGTAATTCGGATCCGGAACCGGGTAGATCAGACCGCGAACCAGTCCCGTCTTCGCTGCGGCGAGCCGGAGATACTCACCGCGAAACGGAATCACTGCCGGCTCCGCAGAGTCCCCAGCCAGCACTGCGAGGCGATCTGACTGGACGCCTGCGCATACCACCGCGACCCCTGCGGTGATCAGACGCCGCTCCGTGCCAACGACGACCGCCACCTTGGTCGCCGACTGGGCGATGTCCACCACTTCGGCATCGCGGATGACCATCCCGCCCGCAGTCGTGACGTCCAATGCGATGCGCTCGGCGATAGCAACGAAGTCGGTTATAGCCGTCGTTGGCGACCAGATCGCCAGATGCCCTACGGCGGCAGGCTCTCGCCTCTCGATCCCGGCTCGGTCGACCACCTCGAGACCAGGGACACCGTTGGCAGTGGCGCGGTGCTCGAGGTCGCGAAGAAGCGGTACCTCGGACTCCGAAGCGGCGATCACCAGCTTGCCGCACTCGATGTAGGGAAGACCGTGTGTCTCGACGTACTCGCGGAGCATCCCGACGGACCGCCTGGTCAGTTCGGCCTTCTGTGATCCCGGCCGGTAATAGATGCCGGCGTGCACGACTCCGCTACTGCGTCCGGTCTGATGGGTAGCGATCGTAGATTCCTTCTCCAGCACCGCGACGGAGCGGCGTTCGTCGCTGAGTAGAAGCTGGCGGGCCACGGCGAGCCCGATGATCCCACCGCCGATGATGACGAAATCGGCATGGTTCGGCAGGTCCGACGGAGGGCTGATATCGGCGATGTTCCGCGGTTCCGACGTCGCCATCAGCCCATTGTCTTGACGACGGTGTCGTGCACCCGGTCGGCCGACGGAATCGCAAGGTCCTCGAGTGCCTCGGCAGACGGGAGCGGGATGTGGGGGGTGGTGATGCGGACGATCGGACCGTCCAGATCCCAGAAGACCTCCTCGGCGACGATCGACGTGATCTCGGCACCCCATCCGCACAGCCTGGGATTCTCCTCGACCGTGTACAGACGGCCGGTCTTGACGACCGACCCGAGCAAGGTTTCGGTGTCGAGCGGGACGAGGGTGCGCACGTCGATCACCTCCGCGGAAATACCCTCCTCGGCGAGCCGGTCCGCGGCCTCCAGTGCCCTCGGGACCATGAGCGCCAGGGCAACGATGGTGCAATCCGTGCCTTGGCGAACGACAGCGGCCGTACCAAGTGTGTCGACGATCTCACCGTCGGGTACCTCGCCCTTTGTGGCGAACAGTGACTTGTGCTCGAAGAACACCACAGGGTCGGGATCGCGGATCGAGGCCGCCAACAACCCGATCACGTCAACAGGTGTCGAAGGGGCGACCACCTTGAGGCCCGGGATCATCATGCACCAGTTCTCCACACTCTGGCTGTGCTGCGCACCGAAGCGAGAGCCCCCGCCGTTGGCGGTGCGGATCACCATCGGGACCGAGATCTGCCCACCGGTCATATACCGCGCCTTGGCAACTTCGTTGACGATCATGTCGAAGCAGACGGCGATGAAGTCGGAGAACATGATCTCTGCGATGGTCGGAATGCCGGTCATCGCCGCACCGGCCGCGGCGCCGATGATGGCTTGCTCAGAGATCGGGGTGTCGCGCACTCGCTCCGGTCCGAACTCGTCGAGCAGGCCGACCGTGGTCTTGAACACACCTCCTGCGTCTGCGATGTCTTCGCCGAGCATCACCAGCAGGGGATCGCGGCGCATCTCCTGGGCGATACCGTGCGCCACCGCCTCCCGGTAGTTCAATTCCGCCACGCCGACCCGCCATCTGCCCACACGTCGGTCATGAGCGCCGCGTCGCCCGGCGGCGCCGATGCCTTGGCGTACTCGGTGGCGTCGTCGACCCGCTGCGCGACCTCCTGCTGTATCTCGGTCAGCTGTCCCTCCGCAACCCCGAGCCGCAGGAGCCGCTGGTGGTACATCGGGATCGGATCTCGCTCCAGCCAGGCATCCACCTCTCCGTCGGGCCGATACTTGCCGGGGTCCGCCCTGCTATGGCCACCGTGGCGGTAGGTCATGGCTTCGATGAGCGATGGACCGCCCCCACTGCGCGCCAGCTCAACGGCCTTTCGGGCCGCCTCATAGACCGCGTCGGCGTCGTTGCCGTCGACCAGCACTGCCTCCAGCCCGTACGCCGGGGCCCGATCGGCAGCAGGGTGGGGTACTGCGGTTACGAAGTCGCTCGGCGTGTATTCCATATACAGATTGTTTTCACACACGAAGATCACGGGGAGCTTCCAGACCACCGCGAAGTTGAGTGCCTCGTGGAAGGCACCGATGTTGGTTGTGCCATCACCGAAGAAGGCGACGGCCACCTGGTCCGTTCCCCGTATCTGGGCCGACCAGGCGGCACCGTTGGCAATACACAGGTGGGCGCCGACGATGGCGTAGCTGCCCATCATCCCGTGCTCGACAGAGGTCAGGTGCATCGAGCCCCCTTTGCCGCCGAGGAGGCCGTCCTCCCTGCCGAGAAGCTCGGCCATGACCGGGCCCATGCCGACTCCGCGGGCCAGGGTGTGGGCATGGCCGCGGTAGGTGGCGAAGGTGTAGTCGTCGGGCCGTATCGCTGCGGCCACGCCGGCCGCCACCGCCTCTTGCCCAAGCGAGAGGTGGCTCGTTCCCTTTACCAGGTTCTGCATGAACAGGTCGTAGGCGCGCTTCTCGAACTGCCGGAGTTCCTGTTGCAGCCGATACATCTCGACCCTGGTTTCCAGCGGGATCGGCAGATCCTCGTTGGCGTGATCGACGGGGGCAGGCGGCCGCGACGGCCGCAGGGCGAAGTCGTGGCGCCCGGCTTCAGCTCGATCAGTACTCATTGGCGACCATCAGCTCCTCTGCGGGGAACAGGGTGATGATCTTGGGACCCTCAGCGGTGACCACGATCTCCTCTTCGATCCGAGCGGCCGACCGGCCATCCGATGCCGGGGCGAAGGTCTCGAGGGCGAAGAGCATGCCCTCCTTGATCTCGATGGGGTCATCGAGGGAGTTGAGGCGGCTGATGATCGGTCGTTCGTGCAGCCCGACACCCACCCCGTGGCCGAACTGGAGCCCGAAAGCCTCCATTTCGCTTGGGAACCCGAACTCCTCGGCCTTTGGCCACACCCTGGCGATGTCATCGGTCGAGGCACCCGGCTTGACCAGCTGGATGGCGGCATCCATCCACTCCCTGGCCTGCATGTATGCGTCGCGTTGGGACTGGGTGGCCCTGCCGACGGCAAACGTCCGGTAGTAGCAGGTTCGGTATCCGTTGTAGACGTGAATGATGTCGAAGTACGCCTGGTCACCGGGTCGAATCAATCGGTCGGAGAACACGTGGGGATGCGGGCTGCACCGCTCGCCGGCGATCGAGTTGACCGCTTCGACAAACTCGGAGCCCATCTCGAACAGCCGTTTGTGGGCGAGGGCGACCACATCGCTCTCCCTGACTCCCGGTTTGAGGAACTCGTAGATGTCCTGGTACACGCCGTCGACCATGGCACACGCCTGGGTCAGCAGCATGATCTCGTCTTCGTTCTTGATCTCGCGAGCGAGCATCATCACTTGCTGCCCGTCGCTCACCGTGATACCCGCCGATTGCAGCGCCAAGAACACCGACGTCTCCGCCATGTCGACACCGAGCGGCATGTCTCCGACGCCCTCCTCGGAGAGGACGGAGGCGATCTCGGCGGCCGCCCGCCCCTGCAATCCCGAGGTTGGGGCGATGGCGCCCTGGAGGCCGGTGTTGCCGCCGATCGAGTTCTCCGGGTTCATCCACGGCTGTTGGAGCCGATGCGCCTTCGCCGCCGAGCCGAAGTCCCAGATCCGGGGCTCGCCGGTTCTGGTGATCAACGCGTAGCGTTCACCCTTATTGAACGCCCAGTAGCCGATGTGGGTGCTGGTGAGGTAACGGATGTTGCTGGTCTCGAACAGCAGTATGCCACCGAGGTCGGTTTGCTCGAGTTGCTCTCGGACCCTGGCAACGCGATAGTTTCGCAAACGATCGAAGTCGACGCGTTGCTCCCAATCGACGCCCATGATGCCGGGGGCAGGGCTTGTCGCTACTGGGAATTCGGCCATTGTCGTGTCCTTTCTGTGCCCTCAGCCCTGGCCTCGTTCCAACGGCGACGCGGGGCTCGCAGAGGCGCCGGGCCGTACGCTGGCAGCCGCGATCGATCGAGGTCGCGCACCGGGGCAAGACTCCGGCACCGATCTTAGTCCTGAGGACAGGTCCGTTCACCGTGACTTAATGGACGGCGGAGACATCGGATAGGCTGCGACCAAGCGATCGAGGAGGAGCGCATGGCAAGGGATGTCGAGCTTATCCATCTCAAGGGAAACGACCCGAAGTGGAACATGCCGTATACGCCCGCGATCAAGGTTCGGTCCGGCACCCTGGTCTTCCTCTCCGGCGTGACCGCAGCCCCTGTCTACCACAGCCATCCCCATGTGCCTGCCGAGTTCTCCGGCATACCCGAAGATGCGGCAGCCCAGACCGAGCTCACCATGGAGAACCTGAAGACGGTCCTCGCAGCCTCCGGGGGCACCCTGAGCGACATCGTGCAGCTGACCCGCTTCATCGTCGATGAGGATCGCAACCAGGACGCGATCAACCAGGTCATGGGCCGGTATCTCGGTGACCACCGCGCCGCCAGCACGTCGGTGGAGGTGGTGCGGCTGGCAACCGACCCCAAGTTCGTGCTCGAGCTCGAGGCGGTCGCCGTCGTGGACGATTAGGAGCCAGGTGCCAGTTCGCTCGCTGCGCTCGCTTCCAGTTGCAGTTCGAATCGGGACTGGTAACTGGGAACCGGTAACTCACAAACCCAGGTAGGCCTTGCGCAGTGCCTCATTCTCGAGCAGCTCAGACGAGGCGCCCTCGATAACGATCCGTCCCTCCTCGAGCACGTAGCCCCGTGTTGCCAGGTCGAGGGCGTCGATGGCGTTCTGCTCGACGAGCAGAATCGAGACCCCCGCTTGGTTGATCTGGCGTAGTATCTCAAAGATGGCTTCGACCATGATCGGGGCGAGTCCGAGCGAGGGCTCATCGAGCAGCAACAGGCTGGGTTTCGCCATCAGCGCCCTGCCGATTGCCAGCATCTGTTGCTCGCCGCCGCTCAGACTGCCTGCCAGCTGGCCGCTGCGCTCCTCCAGGCGTGGAAAGATCCCGTGCACCCATTCCAGGGTCTCCTCGCTCGCCTCCCTCGCCCGATGGTTGTACGCCCCCACCGCCAGGTTGTCGACGACGGTCATCTCGGGGAAGATGCGGCGCCCCTCGGGAACCACAGCGATTCCCCACTCCGCAACCCGATGCGATGGAATGTCGGTGAGGCCGCGACCGTCCAGTTCGACGGTTCCGCTCCATGTCGCGATCAGCCCGGAGATGGCGTTGACCAGCGTTGACTTGCCGGCGCCGTTCGGTCCGAGCATGGTGACGATCTCGCCGTCGTCGACGGTCAGATCGACTTCCCACAACGCCTGCGCCTGTCCGTACCCGGCGACGAGATCACGCACCTCGAGCATCGGGTGCCCTTCCTCCAAGGTAGGCGGCCACTACCGCAGGGTCGGCCATCACCTCGGTGGGGTCGCCAGCAGCGATGACGCTGCCTTGATCGAGCACCACGATCCGATCGGAGAGGCTCGTCACCACCCGTAGCAGGTGCTCAACGATGACCAGGGTGATCCCGCGCTCGTGGATCTTTCTGATCATCTCGATCGACTGCTCGATCTCCGTTGGGTTGAGCCCGGCGAGTACTTCGTCGAGCAGGAGGAGGGTGGGGTCGGTGGCCAGGGCTCTGGCCAGTTCGAGGAATTTCAATTGGTGGAGGGTGAGCTGGTCGACAGGGCTGTCGGCTGCAGCTTCCAGCCCGGTGAAGGCAAGCCATTCGGATGCGGCATCGCGAGCGGCCTCGAGCGAGTGCCTCCGGTGCCCGAACATGTAGCTGACGGACACGTTTTCGCGGACGGTCATGGTGTCAAAGGGTCGCGGGATCTGAAACGTCCTTGCCACACCTGCGGCGGCGATCTTCTCCGGGGCGAGCCGCAGCAGATCGAGGTCGCCGAACTGGGCTTCGCCATCGTCCGCTGTATACAAACCGCTGAGTACGTTGATCAGGGTCGACTTTCCCGATCCGTTTGGGCCAACCAGGCCGAGAATCTCATGCTCTTCGATGGAAGTGCTCACGCCGTTGAGCGCACGGATTCCTCCGAAACGCTTGCTCACCGATTTACATACCAGCAGGCTCATGTGCTCGCCTTGCCGCTTGGCACGGGTAGCTCTGGTGGAGGATCGCCTGGTGGCTCCGCGATCCGTCGCGGCGTCAAACGTTCCCACAGCGGCGTCGGGATCAACAACATGACCATCGTGATCAACAGGGCGTAGGAGAAGTCCCAGATCAGCGAGCTGGTGACGTCGAACACGGTCAACACGGCCATGGCACCGAAGAAGATCACCGCAGACGCGACCCACCGTGCTCTGATGCGGAGATAGATGCCCTCTCGGACCCCGAGCACGAGCACGATCAGCAGCGCTCCGATGATCACCTGGTTCAGGTCCGCCAGCCCGGCGCTGTTGAGCCGATCGGTGAGGGTGTAGATGATTGCGGCGCCCACCACTGGTCCCATCCAATGCCGCATCCCTCCCAGCACCGCCATCAGGATCACCAGGAGAGGAACCCTGATGTTGAACACGTCTTCCACGGTGATGAAGCCGATCTGGAGTGCCCAGACACCGCCCATGAGGGCACCGAAGAAGGCATTCGTGCCAAGCGCAATCATCTTGTAGCGGAACGTCGGGACGCCTAACCCGCGGGCAACCTGCTCGTCATCTCGGATGGAGAAAAGTCCCCAGCCGAGGCGCGATTCGAAGATCAGATACGCAGTGAGCACGGTGAGCAAGGCGATCACAAGCGTCATCCGGTACATCGAGGTGCGAAAGTCACCGAGGAACTCCGGGAGCGGGGTCCCGGTCATGAAGATGCCCCTGCCGCCGTCGATGAGCGAAGTGAGGCGTGCCACCGAGGCCAGCACGAAAGACACGGCCAGGGTGGTCAGAGCGAAGATCTCACCGCTCAGCCGGCGGAGCCGGAACACGACAAGACCTAGGAGGAGGCCGGCGGCCCCGCCGACCAAACCCGCGACGGGCAGAGCAACCAAAAACGGCCACCCATTTTTGGCGGCGAGGATGCCCGTCGTGTACACGCCGATTCCGAACCAGGCACCCTGGCCGAATGAGAAGTAGCCCGAGTAGCCGGTGAGGATGTTCCAGCTCGAGGCCTGGCTGATCCAGAAGAACATGGTGAACATGAAGGTGAGGTAGAAGCCGGGCGCATTCAACACATCGACCACATTGGGTACCAGGCCCAGCACAACGGCCGCGATGGCAAAGCCGATCAGCGTCTTGTTACGGGTGGTCACGCTGTGCTCCGCCTGAATAGCCCTGCAGGACGGAACAAGAGTGCCGCGATCAGCAGCAGGAAGGTGACGAGCGGGGCACTGAGCGGGCCCCACACGACGGTGGCGACGCCTCCCACGACCCCGACGATGATGCCGGCCCCCAGTGCGCCGTACGGGCTGCCCAGGCCACCCAATATCACCACCGAGAACACGATGCCGAACCAGGCAAAGGTCATCGTGGGCGACAGGACCTGGAACATGGCGATGAACACGCCGGCCAGGCCGGAGTATGCGGTGGCGAGCCCGGAGAGGATCACCGCCACCCGGCGTGGGTCGATCCCGAAGGCTCGAGCCATCTCGGCGTCTTGGACGACGGCGCGAACGGCGCGGCCGAAGTGGGTGCGTGACAGAGCCAGCGAAGTACCGACGGCGATGACCACGGCGGCGATGAAGGCGGCGATGAGCGGGACCTGTAACGCTACGCCGAAGACGAAGATCGACGCTGAGGCGTAGGGGTTGTCTTCGGAGCTGATCCTGCGGAAGTCGGCGGTCCACACCGTGCGCACCAGGCTGGTGAAGATGATGAACAGCCCGAACGAAATGAGCAGCGATCTGAACTCGTCGACCTTGGCCCATTCGAAGAACAGTTGAAGCAGCGCTCCTGCGACGAAGAAAAGGGGAAATACGATCACGATCATCAGGAACGGATCGATCCCGAAGGACGTGGTCAGCTGATAGGTCAGGTAGGCGCCGATGAGGATGAAGGTGAAGTGGGCGAGGTTGATGATCTTCAGGGCACCCCAGCTGAGCGAGAGGCCGATCGACATCATGGCGTAGAGACCTCCGATCAGCACGCCGGAGACGACCGCCTGGGCGAGGAGGTCAACGTCCACGGCTCACACGCTGGGAGGAGCCGACGGCTCCTCCCAGCTTTCCATGTTGAGTTGCCTTAGAGCTGCGGGGAGCTCCCTGGCTTGGCAAACTCCTCGGGATACACGGTGATCCACTCGCCGCCCTGGATCTGCTTGATCTTGGTCAGGTCGCCGTAATAGTTCTGCTGTGCCGGATCGAAGTCGATCGACCCGATGATGGTGTCTATCTCGTTGTCCAGCAGCCAATCGCAAATCTCCTGTTGGTCCAGGCTACCTGCACCCTCCACGCCGGCGATGAGCACCTGCCAGGCGGCCCAGGACACGCTGGCCTGCGCTTCGAAGGCCGTATACGGGATGCCGGCCTCGGCGGCCGCCGCCGAGAAGGCGTCGGAGATCGCCGCCGCCTCTGGATCATCGGTAAACGGCGAGTGCGGCTCGAAAGTCGTCACCGAGAACGCACCCTCGGAGTTCGGCGCACCGAGCAACGGTCCGGGGGCCGGCCACTGGTAGAAGTGGCCGCGGGGCGTGTACCCGATGGCGTCGAGGGCGGTCAGCAGGTTCGGCCCGTCCACACCGAGCGCGCCGACATAGATGAAGTCGGGATCGGCGGCGGCGACCTGTGCGGCGATCGGGGCCCAATCCGACGTTCCGGTCGGGAAGTTGATCTCGGCCACGACCTCCCACCCACGCTTCTCCGCCTCGCTGATCGCACCACCGGCATCACTGTTCGGAGGGCCGTAACCGATGTACTGGGTTCCTGGGAACTCGTTCATGACGAAGGCGATGGTCTCCGGGGGGTTGCCGGAGGCCTCGAGCGTGTCAAAGACGAGGTTCGGGTTGGTGATATTCGTCTCCACCCCGGTCGGCCAGGTCGGGAAATGGCAGGCGTAGGTGTAGGCGTAGGTGAGGCTCGCCGTGTGGTGCGGGAACACGAAGCCCTCACGCTCCGCCACCGCCATCGCCGCAGTGATGGTGCCGGTTCCGTACGGCCCCATGATCAGGTCGACACCATCTTCGGAGATCACCCGTTCGTAGATGGCAGCCGCCTGGTCTGGAACCGACTCATCGTCGAGCGGCTCCCACACAACCTCTCTGCCGAGCAGCCCGCCGGAATCATTGAGGGTCTCGACGAAGAGATCACCCGCAACCTTATGGATGATCGCAGTCGGCGCTAGAAATCCGGTGAGCGCCAACGACCCGCCCACCACAATCGGCTCGGCGGCGACGGCCTCTGCCGTCGTTGTGGTCGCCTGAGCTGCCGTCGTCGTCGTCGCCTGACTAGCCGGTGTCGGGGTCGGGGTGTCTTCGCTTCTGCTGCGGGCGGCGGCAACCACAGCCAGCACGCCC
>JADFIY010000238.1 GCA_022566415.1 Acidobacteriota bacterium | reverse complement strand
TCGCGAACAGGGAGGCACCGCGCATGGTCTCACCGACCGTCCCGCGGTCACAGTCGATGACGGTGGCGACGGTGGGAACGTCCTCGGCCCAGCGCACCCCTTTCATCTCCAACAGATCCTGATAGTCCTTGAACGGGAGCGCCTTGTCGTGAACTGTTTGGTCGTAAATGGCCCAGGCAACCCCCCCGGGCTGGGCGAGAACGTTGACCGCCGATTCCGAGTAGCCGATCGTCTCGTTCTGGAAGCGGTGTCCGGTGGCGTTGAGCAGAATCCCGCCGTTCATCATTATGGTCCAGGTCAGCAGCACGCCGTGGGGGGTTGCCACCGACCCGTGGCCCTGGTATGCCCCGAGATAGTCGGTATCTGCGCCGAGGCGCTCGCCGATCATCAGGGCGTCACCCGTGCTCCCGTCGCCACCGAAATAGAGGCCGTTGGCGATCTCGGGGATGTAGCGGCGCACCAGCTCCTCGTTGGCACCGAAGCCGTTGGTGGCCAGCACGACGGCGCCGGTGTTGATGGTGTCCTCGGTGCCATCGGGACGGACTGCGGTTGTCTGTAACCCGGCATTTGTCTCTTCGACTGCGGAGAGGCGGCTGGGTACGACCAGGGTGATGTCGCTTCGGGCGGCCGCAGCCCGAAGCAAGTGGGCGTGGAGAACATGGCCCGCCCGCTCCGGCACCGAATGGTGTCGCAGCCGCGAGCTACCCGGGTACCAGACATCCGTCACCAGCTCGAGCGGCACGCCACAGGTGTCGGCGAGCCAGGCAACCAGGTCGGGGGCGACGTCGGCCAGCGCCCTGGCCACCACCGGGTCGGCCCTGCCCTTTGTCTTGGTCATGAGGTCGTCATACAGGCGATCGGGAGAATCGTCTTCAATGCCCGCTTCCGCCTGCCAGCGGCTGCCGCCGGCGGGAATCATCGACGTGCTCATCGCGGTGTTGCTGCCCTCGCGGAAGGTCTCCTTGGCTTCGAGCAGCAGCACCGAGGCCCCACCGTCGGCGGCGGCGATGGATGCGGTCAGACCGGCAGCGCCGGCGCCGGCAACGATCACGTCAACATCTGGAGAGGGCACGGCCCCACCCTATTCACTAGGGTCGCCCGATGACCGACGGAACGCACAAAGTCCTGGTCCTGGTGCCGTTCCCTATGACCTCAGAGCAGCTCGCCAAACGGTCGGAGCAGCAGGAGGAGGCGAAGTTGCCCCCATCGATCGAGCTGCACTACCGATCGACGCGGGCCGCCCCATCCGGTTATGTCTCTGCCCACGACTACGTGCTGGCCGACATCAGCCTGCTCGAGGCAGGCATGCAAGCCGAAGAGGAGGGGTACGACGCTGTCTGCATCGACACCGTCAGCGACTCGGGCGTTGCCGCTTTGCGCTCGCTGCTCACCATTCCTGTGATCGCACCCGGCAAGACCATGTTCATGACGGCGCTCATGCTCGGGCGACGGTTCGGGGTGCTCTCGATGTGGGAGCGATGGTTCGGGCTTTACGAACGAACCCTGCGCGAGCTCGCCATCGAGGATCGATGTGCCGGTATTCGCTCCATCGACACCCATCCCGACAGCAGGAACTTGTTGGACGGGAAGGAGGACGAGGTACTTCCTCGACTCCACGAGGTGTCTGTCCAGCTCATCGAGGAAGACGGCGCTGACGTCATCTGTCTCGGTTCGACCACGATGCACCAGGCCCACGGATATCTCCAGAAACGGCTCCCGGTGCCGGTCCTCAACCCCGGCCCGGTGTCGTACCTGACCGCCGATGTCATGCTGGCGCTGGGCTTGACCCATAGCCGCAGGGCATACCCCGCGCCTCTGCAACCAAAGCCGGAAATGATCTCGGCAATGCTCACCGCAGCGGCCGATATCGAGGACACGTCTTGAGCCGAGTCCTGGTGCTGGTTCCCTTTGCCCTCGACGAGGCGGGTCTCGCCAGACGAAGCGCCCAGCTCGCAGAAGCGGCCGTGCGTCCGGACGTGACCTACGACTTCCGGCCCGTCGTCGCCGGCCCGACCAGTTTCCAGAGCCCGCACGACTGGCTGCTGCTCGACGTCGCCATCCTCGAGGCCGGCCTCAGTGCCGAGGCCGACGGTTTCGACGCGGTGGTGATCGACACCGCAAGCGATTCGGGGGTCGACGCCCTCCGCTCCATGCTCGACATCCCCGTGGTCGGTCCCGGACGAGCGTCGCTGCTGTTTGCCCTGACCCTGGGCAGATCGTTTGGCATCCTCGCTCAGTGGGAGCCTGCCCTCGCCCGGCTGGGCAAGTCGCTCGACGAATGGGGCCTTGCTGCGCATTGCGCCGGGGTGGAGCATTTCGATACCGAGCCTGACTTTGCCGGCCTGATCGGTGACAAGCGTGCCGAAGTCCTCCCCAAGATGGAAGCAGCATGTCTGCGTCTCGTCGACGCCGGCGCCGACGTGATCTGTCTCGGATCGACGACGATGCACGAAGCCCACGCCTACCTCGTCGATCGGCTCCCGGTGCCGGTCATCAACCCGGGGCCGCTTTCGTACAAGCTGGTGGAGCTGTTGCTGGCAGCCGGGCTGTCGCAGAGTCGCCGGGCTTACCCCCGACCGCTGGTGCCCAAGGAGGCGATGATCCACGCCATGCTTGGTGCGGGAGCCACCGGATCGTGAGGTCGAGCTCTGCCGACCCGGACCGAACCGCCATCGAGAGCGTCACCAATTATCTGCGTCTCGTCGAGGAGCGACGGATGGACGAAGCATCGGAGTACCTGGCCCCGAGTGTGGAGATCGTCGTTCCGGGAGGGCGTCGTTTTGCGGATCTGAATGAACAGGT
>JADFIY010000052.1 GCA_022566415.1 Acidobacteriota bacterium | reverse complement strand
CCGATGTTTTCATCGACCACCTGCGTGGCGCTTCGGAACTGATCCCGAAGCGGAACCGGCTCCACTATTCGGTGATCACCAGAGCCGAGCTGTTCGCCGGGAACACCTCCACCGAATTGGTAAAAACACTGCTGGCCCCTTTTCGGGAGATCCCTCTCGCTCGGGATGAAGCAGAGCGGGCGGGCCGGATCCGACGCGAAACCGGCATACGCCTCCCAGACGCGCTGATTGCGGCCACGGCGATCGAACACAAACTCGGATTGCTCAGCCGCAACCACGCGGACTTCGGGCGGGTACGTGGACTCCGCCTTCTCGCCCTACCCTGAACTGGCGGAGCACACCCCCGAGCGGCCGCGGAAGCTTCGGCCCTCGAGCGCCCGCAGGGCACTGTTAGCCCGTCTCTACCGATCGCGCACGAGGACGCCGCGGGCTCGTCATCGCCTACCTCGCCATCGGCGCCGCCGCCACGATCCTCAACGTGGTCCGTTTCCTCAACTGACCCGCGCTCAGTCGGAAGTTGGGAAACTCCAGCCGAGCGGGTCCTCGTCGCCGGTCCGCTCGAACACTCGCTTGGCCTTGCCCATCTCGCTGCGCGGCACACTGCCCGGCTCGCCGACCATGACCGGGATCCGGAGTCGGACCGTTTCCATCAGCCGGCTCTCCAAGCGGGCGCCGATTGTCTCCGCATCAGCAGTGAGGGATGCGTCGGCCACCTCGACCCTCGCTTCCAACTCGGGGAGTTGGCCCCTTCGGTCGATCACGATGGCGTAATTGGGGCCCAGTGCGGGATCGCTCATCAGCACCGTCTCGATGGTGCGCGGGTACACGTTGATGCCGCGGATGATGAGCATGTCGTCGATGCGGCCCTCCAGCCTACCGATACGCCTGCTGGTCCGACCACATGGGCAGTCGCCCGCAAGGATCCGGGTGATATCGCGGGTGCGATACCGGATGACCGGCTGGGCCTGCTTGGTCAGGGTGGTGAGCACCAACTCTCCAGGCTCACCGGTCGGCACCGGCTCCCCGGTCTCCGGGTCGACGATCTCGGGGTAGAAGTGGTCCTCGAACACGTGCATCCCACCCTTGTTCTCACGACACTCCACCGCAACGCCGGGGCCGATGACCTCGGACAGACCGTAGATGTCGCAGGCGTCGTAACCTCCGCCCCACGCGGTCTCGAGTTTCTCGCGCAGACCCTCCGACCACGGCTCGGCCCCATGGATCCCCCACCGAAGCCTGATATCTCCCTTGACGCCTGCGGCCTCGGCGCGTTCGGCGAGGATCAGCGCGAACGACGGAGTGCTGGCGAGCCCGGTCGCCATGGCGTCGGCCATCAACTCGACCTGGAACCCGGGGTTGCCACCGGACGCCGGCACCGCGGTCGCCCCGAGCTCCTCGACGCCGTAGTGCAAACCCAACCCCCCGGTGAACAGCCCGTACCCGTAGGCGATGTGCACGACGTCGTCGCTGGTTGCTCCCACCGCCGACAACGCCCTTGCGTTTACCTGGGCGAAGACCCGAATGTCGTCCGCGGTGTAGGCGACGATGGTGGGTTTGCTCGACGTGCCAGACGAGGCATGGATCCGCACCACCTGGCTCATCGAGACGGCAAGCATGCCGTAGGGGTGGGTGGCCAGGAATTCATGTTTCTCGGTGAAGGGAAGAGCGATCAGATCGCCGATGGCCCTCACCTCGCCAACGTCGGCGAGCTTTGCGGACCAAAACGGCGACTCGACGCGTCGAAGCCGCCCGATCAGCTCGACCAATCGCCTGGACTGGAGCTCGGCAAGCGATGCGCTATCCAGCGTCTCGACTTCGTGCAGGTACACAGCAACCCCTCGAACAACCAGCGTGGCGATCAGAAGCTAGTGCGGAGCGTGGGAGCGAGCGCTACTCGACCCGAGTCAGGCGCCCAGCGCCTGACAGCTGGCGATGTGCCCGGTGGGTGGCCAGGGCTTCCACCATGGACTCGAGTTGTCGGCGAGCCACGCTCCGGCGGCGATATTGGCTGCGCCGTTGTACGGGTGCGCGGTGAGGCCGTTGCCGTCCTCGAACCCGGCCGCGGCGGCTCGCGTGTTCCAGCCGGAAGGGGAATGTTGGAGGAGCCCCAGGAATCCTCCGCTCGGGTTCCGAGCCTGCGGATTCCCGCTCGACTCGACCTGGATCAGATCGAGCACGCATTCGACTCGCTCGGCCTGCCAGTACTTCACAACGACCGAGCGCCAGGCCTCACGCGAGCGGCCGCCGGCGGCATCGGCGGGCCATTGCGGTGAGCAGGCGCCGGTCACCGGGCAGTTGGTCTCTCGGGGGGGCGGCACGATCGGGTCGAGGTCGAGGGCGCGGGCCAGGAACGACGCCATCTGGTCACGACGGACATTATCGGTCGGACAGTACCGATCGTTGGCAGGAGGATTGCACCCAACAGTGACGCCTGCGGTCCCCAGCTTGTCGATGTCGCTCTCGAAGATGGACCCGTTGTCGTCGATGAACAAATCGCCACCACCGTCGTCGATGTAGGCGAAGGCTCTCACCAGGAAGGCGGCAATCTGCCCCCTGGTCACCTTGCCGTCCGGGCAGAAATGGTCGTTTGCCGGCGGGTTGCACCCCTTGGTGATCCCTGCTGCCGCCAACCTGTTGATGTCGTTCTCAAAGACCGAGGCATCATCGTCGTGGTAGAAGTCGGTGCCGGTAGCGGGCAGATCTGCCGCCCTGACCAAGAAGGCGGCCATCTGCCCCCTGGTGACCGTGGTGGCGGGGCAGTACCTGTCGTTGGTCGGAGGATTGCACCCCGTGGTGATCCCGTCGGCGGCGATCGCCTCGATGTTGCCCTCGTGGAGGTTCCCGTCGTCGTCGACGAACGTCCCACCGGGCGGCAACCCGAAGGCGACCCCGATCCCCCCAACCACCGCGACGAGCGCAACCGCCCCAATCACAACGGAGGCGCGCACCGGCAAACGAGAACTATCCAAGGTCTGGCCGGCGTGACATCACTTCGATGATCGCACAATCGACGATTTGCACCGACCCGGTCGCGTGCTCATGTATCGACAGGGCCCGGATTTGCCTGAAGCCGACTGGAAGCGATCGGGCTACGAGTTTCTCGTCTACCGACGGGCACACACCGCGGTGGGGTGTCCCCACTGATCCGCAGCTAGCCGCCACCGCCCGCGGTCGTAGTCGTGGTCGGAGGCAGGGTCGTGGTCGTCGTCGGAGGCACCAAGGTCGTAGTAGTCGTCGGAGGCTCAGTCGTGGTCGACGTCGGAGGCTCCGTCGTAGTGGTGGTCGACGTCGGAGGCTCCGTCGTAGTCGTCGTCGGAGGCTTCGTGGTTGTGGTTGTCGTCTTGCCGGGAGGTTTTGGCAAGGTCGTCACCGTCGTGGAGGTGGGAGGTTCGGTTGTCGTGGTCGTCGACGTCGTCGTGGTGTCTTCTGGCAAGGTCGTTGTCGTTCTATCGGGGAAGTTGGGCGGAGGGCTTCCGCCGAATCTAGAGGTGACGGCTTGGAGCCCGCCACCGTTGAGGAACACCATTCCGCCACCGACGAGGAGCACGGCCACAGCGAGTTGGCTGATCAAGGACATATTTCTGAACGAGGCAATAAGCCCGAATCTGCGACGCATTGGTGTCGCTCACTTTCCTGTGCGGTGCGAAGAGGTCGCGGCGCGTAGCCGCCTCTTCCCTACCTGACCAGTGGGGCGGTTCTCACACGATATTGTCGGCATTTAGTTCGCCATAGATAAGGGCTTTTGCCCACATGCGACACTGCAGGCGAACGGCGTTGGGACTTGTCTCCTGCCGCTACTCAGCTGGTAGCGAGGTAGGAGCGAGCCACCCGGCGGAAGGCCTCGTCCATCTCCCGGACGTCGCTGCGGAGGAACCTGTGCTCGTCGGGAGGACCGGTGACCGTTCGAACCAGCTCACGGCCGACCGGATATCCATACAACGTTTCCGCCATAGCGAGGAGAAACCAACCTGTCACCCCGGCGGCAACTGCGATTGCGATGGGCACAACGAGCCAAACCATCACTGTTCATCGTCACACCGACCTCAGTCTTGACCTTGGACCCACGATTTTCTTGGGTCGGTGCGGTCGAGCAGCAAACTCCGGTCGTGCGGCCGCAGTATACCGCTGTCATCTGTTCGACCCTTCCGCGGGATCGCGTCGAGTGCGATCTCCCTGGCGGAATCACGCTATGGATCGGCAAGCCGATGTCGATCCCGATAGCGTGGTGAGATGCCGACTGCATTTGTCACCGGCGCCAACGGGTTTGTTGGGGTCACCCTCGTCGAACAGCTGGTCGAAGCCGGATGGAACGTCACCGCCATGCACCGGCCCACCTCCGACATCGCCTACCTGCAACGGTTTCCAGCAACGCGGGTGGTGGCGACGCTTGAAGACGATGGCGGGTTGCGGGCTGCGATGCCGGAAGGCGTCGACGTCGTGTTCCATGTTGCCGGGAACCTGAGCTACTGGGCGCGACACCGTGAGCGGCAGACCCGCACCAACGTCGACGGCACCCGCAACGTCGTCGAGGCTGCCCTGGCCAACGGCGCCGGGCGGCTCGTCTACACCTCGAGCATCTCGGCATACGGACTGGTGAATGGCCGGATCACGGAGGAAACGCCCTCGGAAGCGCTCGAAAGTGGGGTGAATTACGCCAGGACCAAGTGGCTCGGCGAGGAGGAAGTACGAACCGGCATCGAGCAGGGACTCGACGCCGTCATTGTCCGCCCCGGCTCGATCTTCGGCCGCTACGACCGGCACAGTTGGGCGAGGCTCATCACGATGGTGGCGGAAGGCACGCTGCCCGGTGTACCGGACATCACCATCGACTTCTGCCACGGCGGCGCGGTCGCCCGGGCCCACATCGCCGCGGCCCGCGAAGGCGCCACCGGCGAAACCTATTTACTGGGCGGAACCAAGGCGACCCTGCTCGAGGTGGCCCAGCTCATCGCCGCGGAGACCGGCGGCAAGGCTCCACGCAAGACCACGCCACTGTGGGTGTTGCGCGGCATCGGGTGGGGTTCCGACATGGCAAGCCGGATGACTGGAAAGGAACCCGATCTGACGCCCGAACTGGTTCGCCAGCTCAGCTTCAGCGCCTGGGCGGATGTAAGCAAGGCGGTCGAGCAGCTCGGTTACGAAGTGGTCCCAATCCGGGCGATGGTGAAGGAGGCCGTGGACTGGATGCGTGCGGAAGAGCTGATCCCGGCTCACTCCCACTAAGAACCGTAACGCTTCTGAACGCGGAGACGCTCGCACCGGAGGTCACCGGACCGCTCCCGCCCGGCGTCTCATCCCGACGCCTCTGGCGTTCGGGACATTTCGTGCCAGTGGCGCAGCTGCGAGTGGCGTGATCCCCGCGCCGCCCGCATTACGCGGTACTTCTGGCGTGCTTCGACGCGTGACCCGTAGAGGTTCATCCATGAAATATCCGGGATTCGGGCAGCTCCGGCAGCGCAAGTCCGACGACGCGGCCCCCGATCTCCAACGATGCTTGGCGAACGATCGCTGCCTGGCAGCGAGCTAGATCCCCAGCTCGCTGAGTACGGCCTGGCCGGCTGTCGAACCACTGAGCTGCGACCGGAGGTCGGCGACGATCTTGTCGATGCGAACTCCCTGGTTGTCCAGCCAGTCGCCGGTACCGTCCTGAGACCCTGCTGCGTGATGGAGCGCCACCAGGTCCCACGAGTTGTT
Source organism: Acidobacteriota bacterium (assembly GCA_022566415.1). Lineage (GTDB taxonomy): Bacteria > Actinomycetota > Acidimicrobiia > Spongiisociales > UBA5794 > JACZST01. The sequence goes on along the minus strand of JADFIY010000052.1, from coordinate 7,310 downwards.
GAGCACAGGCGAACCGGAAGAGCCCGGCTCGGTGTCGGTCGAATAGCGAACGTGGTTGGTGAAAATGTTGGTAATCGTGTTGGATTGGAGTGCCACCTCCTTGCGGCGTCCCCGCGGGTGCTGGATGACGTTGAGTCGCTGCCCCGGCGCGTAGGCAATGGTGTCACGCAGCGGGATGAACCCCCATTTGGCTCCTGCATGGATTTGCCACCATTGGGGGATCCGTCCGATGCGACCCACCACGGTGGGCTCGACGGCCGCCCCGGATCCGGGTCCCAGATCGTCATCGTCGGCGATGATTCGCTCAAACACCCCCTGCTCTGCCAGCGTCTCAGCGGTGGCTGCCGCCGGTATCTGGGGTCCGCGACTGATGCGCCGCACTCGTACCTTCGGCTTGAGTCGAACGATCGTGTAGTCGAGCGAAGGGCTGGTGTAAAAGAACGAGGAAGGATCAGCCTGATACTCATCCACCTGCTGGTCGTTGCCGTTGTGGTCGAACTGATAGTTGAGCTTCACCCGAGCGTTGCCGGCGTCTGTCTCGTTTCTGATCACATGGTTGTTGGTCATGAACAACGAAGGTGAAACCATGAATCCGGTACCAGACCAGCCCGGTGGGCTCACCACGACCTTGCCCACAGCTCCCTGCAAGGCCGCGCCTTCGGTGAGGAAGTGCACCGGAAGCAAGTTGTTGGCCTCGATGATGCGCTCGACGAGCGCCAGCTCGCTGAGCTCGACGCGCCCCTCCTCTCCAACCTCAACCTCTTGGCCGACGTCGATGTCGTATGCACTCGGCTGTGGAACAGAGCGACCATCGCGCATCAGGGCGAGTGCTTCGTCAACCTCCAACGGGCTGTAGTCCGCAAGCACCTCAGCGATCTTGTCGGCTGCTCTCGCCATTTCGTCTCCTTCTCGTTACTGAGCCGCCGTCACTGCGAACGACGCGAGCGCGCTGCTGCCACTTCGCTACCGGGTCGCGGGGCGCGCCCACATAGGCGTCTTCAAGAAACTGTACGCACTCGTGACCCTGGGCGGTGACTAGTTCTTCGCGATCTAGGCTCGGGGGTGCAGTCGAAGGACGAACGGACGGACGATGGCTGACGACTACCTGGCCGGACGCGGCAATCCATGGGACTATGACCCCGGACCGCCGCGGAACCGAAAGTGGCCGCGGCTCTTCAGCGAGACCCCCAACTACCGCGCCCTCGGCGAGGCCGTCATCGGATCCGAAAAGTTCCGCTGGCACTTCGGGCCCATGTACTACCGGGGCCGTCTGTGGGACGACCAGGTCAAAGTGCTTGTGATCGGCCAGGAAGGCGGCCAAGACGAAGCGCTGTCACACCGCTCGTTCACCGGCAGCAGCGGCTCGCGTCTGCAGCACTTCCTCAGCCACCTTGGGATCACCCGCTCCTACCTGTTCCTCAACACGTTCGTGTACTCGATCTTCGGCCAGTACTCCGGTAGGAAGATCAGATGGCTCGCCCAAGATCCGGCCTCGCCCATCCGGCAACAACGTCACGAGGTTCTGGACTACGTGCTCGAGCGGAACGACGTGCACCTGGTCATCGCCGTCGGGACCGCCGCCAAGGAGAGTGTGGCGACGTGGGTCGAATCCCGCGGCGGCAGCTGCCCGCAACAAGCTATCGAAACCTGTGATGCCAGCGTGCTCGGCCGCAGGACGAGGATCCTCGGGGTGGTCCACCCTGGGGGTGGTGCCTCGGGCAACCTGAGCGCCATCAAGGCCGACTTCCAGCGCGCCGCCACCCGCGTCGAGGAATGGGCCAACACCGACTCGTCGTGGCTCCCCGAGGATTCCGACGGCACTCGCGCCCCGGCTTCGAGCTACGAATACCGCAAGCTGCCGATCCCGTTTCGCGATCTGCCATACGGCGTCGCCTGGCGGCTCGGCCACGGCAGCACCACGAGCAACCGCAAGGACGATCAACGAGGCATCCAGATTTTCTCCGCTTCGGGAAAATACAACAATCGGGGCCACCGCCTGAGCTATGCAGACGATGCGCACGGCAGCTCGACGGGCTACTCGGACCACCCCGGCGACCTTCCTTACGAGCCGCCCGTCGCCGGCTACGGCGACTACGACCGCGGCCCCGGCTCGAGCATGGCCCGGCTGCTGGCCGGCGGCCGCCGCGGCTACGGATGGCCCGATTGGAACGCGCTCGGCGCAGACGCCCACCCGTCCTTCGGGTACGGGCCGATCTACCGCGGGCGCCCGGAGGACGCCACCGTGATCGTGCTCGCCGACCAGCGCTCCCACGACGACCTGCTCACGTTCCGGGCACTCACGGGTGAGGCCGGTCAACGGTTTCAGGGCGTGCTCGATGCCATCGGCATCGACATCAGCTACGTGATCTTGCGGGTGCTGCCCATCGATACCCTCGATGCCTCCACGTCGACCCGAGAGACCATCGTCGACGACCCCCAGGTGCGAAGGGTCTACTCCGAGATCATCCGCAGGGCGGCCATTGCGAACTCGCGGCGCAAGGTGCTGGTGGCCATGGGCCCGATGGCGCGGCGGCTGGCTCCTCACGCCAATCCAACAAGCCTCCCGGTGGTGGAGGTGAAGGCGTGGGGTCAGTCCGGCGCAGCCGCCAGCTGGCGCACCGCAATCGACACGCTCGAATCGATCCCATTCGGCAAGGATCGGTCCAATCCGTCATTCGTCTGGGACGGCGCCAGACGCCAGATACCCCGCTTTGATCTCCCCTACGGCATGATGCGCTGGCAGGGCTCCTCAGGGAACCGGGCCCGCAAGCCGAGGCGAGGCTCGTCGCCGTCGCCCGATTACTACAAACTCCTGACGCCCGATTGGGTCTACGACCTAGAACCCGAGCCGCTGTCGCCTGCAGAGCAGGCCGCCGCCGCCCATGCCCCGAGGTGACCATGGCTGATCCGATCTTCGACCCCATCGCCGGGCCCAGGTGGGTGCTCGACGGCCGAATCGTCCCGATGACGAACGAGCACGACGTCATCGACGACGGGCGCATCTACATCAACGGTGGTCTCATCGAGGCGGTGCAGCCCGCCAACCAGCAGCCTCCCACAGCGTTTGAGGGAATCGCACCGATCAGGACCGGAGGCACCATCTTCCCCGGCCTCATCGAGCTCCACAACCACCTCGCCTACAACGTGCTCCCGCTGTGGAACGTACCGAAGCAGTACCAGAACCGGGACCAGTGGGGCCGCCACCCCGACTATCGAAAGCTGATCAGCGGCCCGATGAACGTGCTCGGCCGCACCGAAGGGCTGATCCAGGCGGTGGTGCGGTGGGTGGAAGCAAAGTCGCTCATCGCCGGCACCACCACCTCGCAGGGCATCGCCCTGTTCTCCAACGCCGGCATCCGCAAGTACTACCGGGGCCTGGTCCGAAACGCCGAGGAAACCAACGACGACACGCTGCCCGAGGCCGCTACCAAGATCGGTGACGTTGACGCGTCATCGGCGCCGCGGCTTCTCGAACGGCTCGAGTCGATGGCCGCCAAGGGCAAGAAGCTGATCCTCCACCTCGCCGAGGGGCGCAACGACGACGATTCGGCGAACAAACACTTCCTTGCCCTCAAGATCGACGACGACACCTGGGCAATCAACGAGGCGCTCGTCGGCATCCACTGCACCGCGCTGCGCAGCCGCAACTTCGCCACGCTGCGGGTCCGCGACGGTTCGATCGTCTGGTCACCGCTGAGCAACCTGCTGCTCTACGGAAAGACCACCGATATCGGGCAGGCCCTGGCCGCAGGGTTGCGCATCTCGCTCGGGTCGGACTGGTCGCCTTCGGGAAGCAAGAACCTCCTGATGGAGATGAAGGTGGCCCGCCTGCATTGCCAAAGCGCAGGCATCCCGATCTCCGACTATCAGATCACCGAGATGGTGACCACGAATCCCGCCGACATGCTCGGTTGGGGAAGCCAGGTCGGGACGATCGAGGAAGGCAGACGCGCCGATTTCATGGTCGTGAGCGGCAAGTCGGGCAACCCCTTCGGCCGGCTGCTGTCGGCACGAGAATCGAGCGTGGTGCTCGTCGTCATCAACGGCATCCGGCGTTATGGCCAGCCCAGGCTGATGAAGGAAATCCCCGGCCTCGAAGCCCGCACGGTCGGCGGGTCCAAGCGGCGCTTCAACCTGCATCAGGAAAACATCGAGCAGTCGGTCGCCGGCCTATCCCTCGGCGACGCCGAGGAACGATTGCGCACCGCCCTCGCCACGTTGCCCGACCTTGCCCGCGCCCTCGAGCAGGGCAGTGTCACGGCGCTGGCGATGGGGGCTGGGAGCCATGCGGACGTCCGGGTCGGCACCGGGGCCTCGATTCCCTCCCTCGAGGGTTCGTGGTTCCTCGAGCTCGACCATCTCGACGGCCCCGAAGGCGCACAGCGGCCACAGCTTCCGTTCGACGGCGTCCCAACCGGCGTGTTCGCCCCGTCGGCAGCGGCCGGGGTGCTGCTGTCGGAGCTGCTCGAACCGATCGAACTCGACGATCTCGACGCCAAGACCGACGCCCGCCTGTGGGCAACGCTCGCCGTCGAGCAGAACCTCACCCCAGCGGTCCGCGACGGGCTGTTCTCCTCATACGGTAGGCGAGCTCCGGGTTAGCAGAGATTCATTCATTCCTGCGGGGCGAACGCCAGGCCACCGCCCGCATCGGGGAAGGCGAGACCGGTCTTCTCGACCCTGCCCACCAGCATGGCGCTCAGGTGCTCGACCGTGAACGCATCGTCCTGGCTGAGCTTCTCAGCCCACAGTGCCGCGACGCCCGCCACGTGCGGGGTTGCCATGCTGGTACCGCTCAGCGCCCTCAGCCCGCCTCCCATAGCCGCAGAGATGACATCGACGCCTGGCCCCGACAAGTTTGGGTTGGCGTTGGAGAATGAGGCAATCGAGTACTCGCCTGAATCCTGCAATCCCAGCGCACCGACGGACAGAATCCCCTCTGCGGTTGCCGGCGGGGCCGCGTCGACGACATACCCTTGCTCGCCGTCGCCGCCCTGCCGGTGGCTCTCGTTGCCGGAAGCGGCGACGATCACCGCCCCACGACCGAACCGGTCGGAGCGGCGGGCCAGATCGGCGATGGTGTCGAAGACCCGGACGTTGTCTCGATACGCCGCCAGCGCCATCGAGGTCGCGGCCCGGCTTGGGACGCCGCGGCCGCGCAGGCTCTCCACCATGCCTGGGAAATCGATGCCCAGGGACATCGAGATCACTTGGGCGCCCTCTGACACCGCCCACGTCACCGCATCGAGGATCCCCTCCGTGCTGCCGCCTTGTCCACCCAGTACCTTTCCCACCAGGGCGCGGTCGACGTTGCGGGCGACGCCGATCCGCAATCCGTCCACGTCGGCGCCGAAGATGGTGCCGGCACAGTGCGTTCCGTGCCCATTTCTGTCGCCATCGCCCTCGCCGGTGAAGTCCTTTTCGATGACCTCTACTGCGGAGAAGGCCGGGTGCGAAGCGTCGATCCCGGTGTCCAGCACGGCAACGGTGACACCGCTGCCGTCGAACGGGCTGGTCTCGGCCCCAATGGCGCTTATGCCCCAGGTCGATCCCTCGCCGGACGCGTCGGCTTCAGACTCTTCGGGCTCGATGAGCAGCAACGGCATGATCGGCGCCACCCCCTTGACCGACTCTTCCTTTTGGAGCTGATACAGCTGCTCGGGTGTCGCCTCTACCCGCTCCACCGACAGCTTCCCCCCCGCTGGAGGCGCGTCCGATGCCTGGAACCCGCCGCGAAAGACCGGTTCGTCGTCGACCTCGTACTTGATGACGGCGTAATCCAGCCTGATCATCGACTGCCTGGGTCCCCAGGGCATCTCAGGTGAGCTCATTACCATCTTCCTTTCGCTGGACCATCACCCTTCCAGGGTGAGCGTTCCCCACGTCTGCGGAGCTTGGAAACCGGCACCCGGCGTGTTCGCCTTGATCTCGGCCTGGAGCCACCTCCCGTCGAACTGCTCACCGTCATTGTCGAACACCGTCACCAGGAGTCCAAACCGATCACCGGGCTGTGGGTCGGTGACCCCGATCTCGCTCCACGGGATACGCGCCTCCAGCAGGTAGGTGGCGTCGGGACTGTGCGTGGCGGCGACGTCGGCGAAGTTGGTGAAGTTCTCCGAGAACGCGCTGCCATTACCCACGAAACGCACCGACTCCTCGCTGGTTCCGGCGGCCGGATCGCCTGGTGACAAGGTCAGCTGGTGGTCGTCGCCGTCGGGATTCTCAGAGATGGTCCCGTCGGTACCGATGACCGAGATGTTGAGGGTGACCGCGTCGTTGCGCCAGATCTGGTTGCCGGTATTGGGCGCGGACAGCACGTCGTCGCGTACCTCGGCGATGACATAGAGAAAGGACTCGTCCCAGGCGAGCCTGACGAAGGAGTCGTTCTCCTCACCGCCCCTGGCGACGGTGTCGTCGAGGATCCGCGGATGCGTGTAGATGACGTGGTCGGTTTCGTGGAACACCAATTCCGGCCAATCGCCAGCGTTCCCGTCGATGACCTTGGGTTCTGCTGTTCGCAAAGCGGTGGCCGTTGCATCGTTTGCGATGACGGTGCCCGGCGGCGTGGTGGCGGCGGTCGTCGCAACGGTGGCGGGGGTCGTCGCAACTATGCCGGGGGTCGTCGACGGCGCGGCTGCGCTGGTCGGTGTGTCGGTCGCGTCGTCACCGCCAAAGATGTTGACTGCCAGCACGACAACGACGATGGCGCCGACCGCTATCACTGCCCACATGACCCACAACGGCAGGGCGCGCAGTGCCTGCAAGACGGAAGAAGGCGTACCGGCCGCGGTGGCCCCTGCTGCTACTGGGGCAACGGCTGGGGTCACTGTCGTCTCGACAGGCTCCTCGGTCGCTTCGCCGGTCTCGGTGGCGTCGCTTGGTGCCTCCACGAGCGCTGGTTCGACGGCCGCGCCCACCGCTGCGGCGCCGTCGACAGCAATCGTCTCGTCAGTATCCGGCTCCGTCTCGGCCTCTGTCGGGACCGTCGTTTCGACCGAATCCGCTCCACCAACTTCGGCCTCAGTCTCCGCGGGGACACGCGAATCCGGCGCAGGAGGCTCTTCGAGTTCGACCACAGCGCCGACACCCACAGCCGGGGCTGCCGCAGTGTCCAGGTTGAAGAGTTGACCGTCGCCGCGCAGGTAGAGGACGGGGGTACCCCATTCGATGTCGTTACCGAGCCCGAAGATGGCGCGCCTGGCCTCGGCGAGGGATGCATCGACGGGGAGCCCCTCGGCGATCGCCGCGTAGAACTCCTGGGCGAAGGCGATAGCGGCGGCGTCGGTGATCTCGAACTGCATGGCGACCAC
>JADFIY010000051.1 GCA_022566415.1 Acidobacteriota bacterium | reverse complement strand
CGGCGGTACTCCCCCCAAGAGGGGGAGAAACAGGGGGAGAAACGGGGGAGAAACAGGAACTTGCGACTTGCGACTTGCGACTTGCGACTTGCGACTGGTAACCCCCGTGGCTTGCTCTACCTGTGACCCACCGATAGCCTCCGTCGGGTAACCGGGCGACGCGGCGGTTCGTTGGTGTCGCCCGCACGGGGTGCCGACCCGATCGAACAGGCGGAGTTCATTTGCGAAAACGCATCCCCTTCCTCTTTGCTGTGCTTCTGGTCGCCGCCCTGGTGGCGGTGGTCGGTGTCGCCGCCTTTTCGATCAGCGGTACAGATCCTCCCTTGGAGGAATCCTTCGACACGGCTATCTCGGGGCGGGTTGGGTCCGCGATCCTTGCCGTGTCGGTCTCCAGCCCGCAGCCGGCGACCCTGCCGGCCACAGATGGCGGGGCAACGGCGCCTGAGGTCGTCGCAGCCGAACCGGTGACATCGCCATCCACGCAGGCACCGACGGGGACGACCAGCCCGCCGGCTCCCTCTGGTGCCGACACCAATCCGCCGAGGCTCTTCGTCGCCTATCCCGAGAACGGAGCGACGGTGACGACGAGCGTCGTAGAGTTCGCCGGGACGAGCGAGCCGGGGGCAATCGTCTCTTCCGGTCCGTTCCCAGCCACCATGGACGAAAACGGCAACTGGACGATCAAGTTGGTCGTCACCGCTGGTTACAACAACACCGTGTTCACCGCACTCGACCCCGCCGACAACGCAACCTCGGTTCGCGCCGTCGTGTTCTACGACCCACCGAATATCCCGACCACGACAAAGGCGCCACCTTCTCCAACCACAACCAAGGCGCCTCCACCGACGACGACCAAGCCTCCGGCCACGACCACCACCAATCCGCCCGTCGGCGGAGGATGCCCGGTATCGGGATCATGTTCACCGAACTGGTCGGCCGACGCCAAAGGCAGCCGCAACGTCGAAGCCTGGCGCCCGCTGGTCGAAAAACACTGGCAGCCTGATCGGGTCGACTGCGTCCTCGGCATCATCCAGCTCGAGTCGCGGGGCGACCCGAGAGCGCGCAACCCCGGCACAAACGCCCTCGGGTTGATGCAGCATCTCGGGAAGTATTGGAACAGCAGGGCGATCGGATCCGGTTTCGTGGACGGCAATGGCCTCACCGCCACCCCATATACCGCAGAGGCCAACATCGCCGCCGGCCGTTGGCTGGCCGATTGGGCCCAACAGAATCAAGGCGACTGGAAGCGGCCGTGGACGGTCACGCCGTTCGTCGCTGCCTGTCAGGCGTAACGCGGCGGGTAGCATCGAGCCGATGAAAGATCCATTCAAGACATTCCTGAGGATCGCCGGCGTCGTCGTGGGGCTTGGAGCGGCAGCGTGGGCGTTGCGCGACAGGCTGCTGCCTGCGCCCGCCATTCCGGAGGGCCCACCCCCGCAGTTCAGGACATCGCCACCGCCGACAGCGGAACCGCAGGATCTCACCGAAGTCAAAGGCATCGGCCCGGTGTATGCCGAGCGGCTCGTCGCCGCGGGTTATGACTCGTTCGCCACCTTGGTGGCGGCGGGTGCCGACGCCATTGGTGACGCGGCCGGAGTGTCCTCGGAGACAGCCACCAAGTGGGTGAAGAGCGCCACCGACCTAGGCATCGGGTGACCTCGCCATACCTGACAGCCCCTGAAGATCTGGACGCTCTTCTCGACGGCGAACCGCCGTATCGCGCCCGGCAGTTGCGCGACTGGTTGTATCGAACGCCGGTACTCGGCGTCGACCTGATGACCAACCTCCCGGGTTCGCTCCGTGACCGGATCGGCGACGACCTATGGCCGTTCGTTGCAGAGGTGGAGCAGAGCGCCGACAGCGGTACGACACGCAAGTGGCTATTCCGCGCCCCCGATGGCGCAGCGATCGAAGCAGTGTTGATGGGGTACCCGCGACGCACCACCCTGTGCATCTCTTCTCAGGTCGGCTGTGCCATGGGGTGCACGTTCTGCGCCACGGGCCAGTTCGGGTTCGAGAGGCATCTGGAAGCGGGAGAGATCGTCGCTCAGGTCATGTACGCCAACGCGTCGCTCAGTCGGTTCCCGATCCCCGAATCGCCGGGGCGGGTCACCAACGTCGTCTACATGGGGATGGGAGAGCCGCTGGCAAATTACGACCGCGTCCGCGAGTCCCTGCGCAGGCTGATCGAAGTAGCCGGGATGTCGGCTCGTTCAATCACGGTGTCGACGGTAGGGGTGGTTCCGGGGATCCGACGACTCGCCGATGAGCCATGGCCGGTATACCTCGCCGTCAGCCTGCACGCTGCGGACGATGAGACTCGATCGCGTCTGGTGCCGCTCAACGATCGCTACCCGCTCGAGCAGGTCATCGAAGCGGCCGAAGCCTATTTCACCGCAAAAGGGAGACGCCTTTCCATCGAGTGGGTGCTCATCGAAGGCGCAAACGACTCCGACGCCCAAGCGCGCAAGCTCGCCGCCATCGCCCGCCGAATGCACGCCCACGTCAACGTGATCGCGCTCAACCCGACCCCGTTGAGCGACGACCGACCGCCGACGCAGGAACGCGTTGTGCGGTTCGTCGCCCTACTCAACGAAGAGGGCGCCAACGCCACCCTTCGCCAGATGCGAGGCCAGGAGATCGACGCCGCCTGCGGTCAACTTCGGGTCCGGAAGGCTGCGGGGTAGGGTCAGCACCAGTTCCAAGGAGTACATATGCAACTCGAACCCGGCCAAACAGCACCGCCCTTCACCGCAACCGACCAGGACGGCAACGAGCTCACACTCGCCGATTTCCGTGGGCAGAACCTCGTCATGTACTTCTACCCAAAGGCGTTCACGCCAGGCTGCACCACCGAGTCATGCGACTTCAGGGATCGACACGAGGTGTTCGCCGCCGCCGGCTACTCGATCGTCGGGGTGAGCCCGGACCAGCCGGAGAAGCTGACTAAGTTTCGCGCCGAGTACAACCTGCCCTTCCCGCTGCTCTCCGATCCCGACCACGTCATCGCGGAGGCCTATGGGGCTTGGGGCACCAAGAAGAACTACGGCAAGGAGTACGAGGGGATCATCCGGTCGACGATCGCCATCGACTCCGAAGGGACCGTGTCAAACGTCTGGCACAACGTGCGCGCCAAGGGTCACGCCGAGCGCGTCGCCGATGCGGTGCTCGACGCCGGCTGATGGGCAGCGTTCGCACAGCCGTCTTCCCCGTCGGTGGTCTCGGCACTCGTTTCCTGCCCGCCACCAAGGCCGTCCCAAAGGAAATGCTCCCGGTCGTTGACAAGCCGCTCATCCAATACGCGGTCGAGGAGGCCCGTGACGCAGGAGTCGAGCACTTCGTCTTCGTCACCGCATCGGGCAAGACGGCGGTCGAAGATCACTTTGATCGAACCTTTGAGCTGGAAACGGTGTTGGCTCAGCAAGGCAAGCATGACCTCCTCCGTCACATTCTCATGGACGGCATGGTGCCTGGCAGACTCGCCTACGTCCGGCAGATGGAACCACTCGGGCTCGGCCACGCGGTGTGGTGCGCCCGGCACCTCATCGGCAACGGCCCATTTGCCGTGCTGCTCGCTGATGAGCTCCTTCGCGGCGACCGGCCGCCCCTTGCCGACCTGATCGACGTCCACGAAGACATCGGAGGCAACGTCGTGTCTGTCATCGAGGTTGCGGCAGAAGACACTGGCTCGTATGGCATCGTGGACCCGGGGAGGATCGACGGCCGGCGCATAGAGGTCAGGGGCCTGGTCGAAAAGCCGGACCCGGCGGATGCGCCGTCGCGATATGCCGTCGTCGGCCGGTACATTCTCGAGCCGGCAATCATGGGTCTGCTGGGCGAGGGCCATATCGGCGCCGGAGGAGAGATCCAGCTCACCGACGCCATGGCCCGCCTCATCGGAGGCCAGCCATTCAATGCCGTCATCCACGAGGGATCGCGTTACGACTGCGGATCCAAGGTCGGTTTCCTCGAAGCCAACGTTGCCCTCGCCCTGGAGCGAGACGACCTCGTTGGCGTCGAGTCGGCGGTGAGGCGGGCGTTGGGAGACTGAGGCAAAGGTCCGTATTACGTATCACGTATACGTATACGTATCACGTATTACGTATCACGTAGGTTTGTTTCGTAATACATTGTACGTAATACGGTTTCGATGGTGACGATTCCTACGGCACCCGACCTGCGAGAATGACCTCATGCCTACTCTTCACGATCTCCACGATGCCGGCCAAAGCGTCTGGCTCGACTTCATCCGCAGAGACATGCTCGAGGACGGGCAGCTCGCCACCCTGGTAACGGACGGTCTTCGCGGCATGACAAGCAACCCGACGATCTTCCAGAAAGCAATCGCCGGCACCGATCTATATGACGCCGCAATCGCCGACGCCGACGGTGACGCAAAAGCGGTGTTCGAATCCCTTGCCATCGACGACATCCGCGCTGCTGCCGACGCGCTGCGCCCGGTCTACGACGCTTCCGACGCAGCCGACGGCTACGTGAGCCTCGAGGTCTCACCGTCACTCGCTTACGACACCGAGGGGACGATCACCGACGCCAAGCGCTTGTGGTCGCGGGTCGATCGTCCCGGCCTGATGATCAAGGTGCCGGCCGCCGACGAGGGCATCCCTGCCATCGAGGAGTTGATCGCAGGCGGGATCAACGTCAACGCCACGTTGATGTTCAGCCTCGACGACTACGAAGCCGTAGCGATGGCATATGTGCGCGGCGCCGAGCGTGCCGAGCACCCGGAGCGGCTCGCCTCCGTCGCCTCGTTCTTCGTCAGCCGGGTGGACACAAAGGTGGACGCGGCCCTGGAGAAGGAGGGCTCACCTGGGGCGCTGGCGCTTCGCGGCACGATCGCCGTCGCCAACGCCAAACTCGCCTACCAGCGCTACCGGGAGATCTTCGAGGGAGAACCGTTTGCCACCGGCCGCCGACGCGGCACTGCACCGCAGCGACCTCTATGGGCCTCGACGTCTACGAAGAACCCGACCTACCCGGACCTGCTGTACGTGGATGAGCTCGTCGGCGCCAACACCGTCAACACGATGCCGCCAGCCACCCTGGATGCGTTCCGCGACCACGGCACCATCGACCCCAATGCCCTCTCCGAAGGCGTCGACGAGGCGAGGGCCCGGATCGAGGCTCTCGCCGGATTCGGCGTCGACTTCGATGCGATCACGACCGAGCTCCAGACCGAGGGCGTTGCCTCGTTCTCAGCCTCCTACGACGACCTCCTCACCGCGATCGACGCCGAACTCGCCCGGCCGTGACCGTCCGGGTGGCGATGGATGGCACCGGAGCAGCGGTCTCTGCCCGCCTCGCCGCCTGGGACGACAATCAGTTCGCCGCCCGACTGTGGCAGCGCGACCCGACCATATGGTTCGACCCACCGCGCGACGAGGTCGGCAACCGTCTCGGCTGGCTCGACCTGCCGGATGAGGATCGGATCGCCAGGATTCGAGAGATTGCCGCAACACCTGCTACCGACGCGATCGATGACATCCTGCTCATCGGCATGGGAGGCTCGAGCCTCGCCCCCGAGGTGTTCGCCTCGGTGTTCTCCGAAAGCTCACCACCGCTCACCATCGTCGACTCAACCCATCCCGACACCATTGCTGCCATCTCGAATTCGGTCGACCCGGCGCGCACGCTGTTCATCGTCTCCTCCAAGTCGGGAAAGACGCTCGAGACCCTCTCGCTCTTCCGATTCTTGTGGGATCGCACCGCCGGGGTCATCGACGATGCCGGCAGCCGGTTCATCGCGATCACCGACCCCGGCTCTGACCTTGCGCAACTCGGTGAGGATCGCGGCTTTCGGGCCGTCGTCCTGGCCCCCGCCGATGTAGGAGGGCGCTACTCGGCGCTCACCGAGTTCGGGCTCGTGCCCGCAGCCCTCATCGGGGTCGACATCGAGCGACTCGTCGCCGGTGCCAGAGAGATGGCAGCAGCATGCGGACCTGACGTTCCGGCTTCGGCAAGCCCGGCACTGCAGCTCGCCGCCGCGCTCGGCGAGTGGGCCGTTGCGGGTCGCGACAAGCTGGTTCTCGAAGCAGATCCGAGCGTCGCTGCCCTCCCGGCGTGGATCGAACAGTTGGTCGCCGAATCGCTCGGCAAGGACGGAACCGGCATTCTTCCCATCGCAGCCGGCACAGCCTCGCCGGCGCCCGACCGTGTCCCGCTCGCCATCGCACTCGGGAGCGACCCGAGCCCGCCTGCGCCGTCCGCAGCCCTGATCCTGAACGACCGGTATGACATAGGCGCTGCCATGTTCCTGCTCGAAATGGCCGTTGCCGGCGCAGGCGCGATCCTCGGAGTGCACCCATTCGATCAGCCGGATGTGGAGCTCGCCAAGCGACTCACCCGCACCGCGATGACGGACGGGTTGTCCTCGTTGCAGGTCACGGAGTGGACGCTCGACGAGGAGGACATCACGACGCGCCTCGGTGAGATGCTGGCGGGAGCCAAGCCTGACGGCTACGTCGCCATCCACGCCTATCTCGCCCCGGACGAGGCGAGCCGCGCCGAGCTCGATCGACTCGCCGGGGTCATCGCCGAGGGAACGGGAGCCGCGGTCACCATCGGTTTCGGTCCCCGGTTCCTACATTCGACCGGGCAGTACCACAAGGGAGGAACTCCGAGCGGGGTATTCCTCCAGGTCGTCGACCACCCGCGGGCCGACCTTGCGGTGCCCGAGACCGATTACACCTTCGCCGAGCTGATCGCGGCCCAATCGTTTGGAGACCAGGCGGCGCTGAGCGACCGCGGCCGGCCGGTTGCGATGGTGTGCCTGGGGGACGCCGGGCCGTCCGACCTGCCGAGGTTGACCGCAACGGTCGAAACGGCGCTGCCGTGACAGGCCGAGTCGAACCCCATCTGTTCGTGATCTTCGGCGGCACGGGAGACCTTGCCCGCCGCAAGCTGATCCCGTCCCTCTACGAGCTGCTTGTCGACAAGGAGCTGACCGACCAGGTCGCCATTCTCGGGGTCGGCAGGCGAGACCACACCGACGAGGACTACCGCGCCTTTGCCACACAATCACTCGCCGAGGCCGGCATCGCCACCGAGCATGCCGACCAATGGTGTGGCAATCGCTTCCACTACCAGAGCGTGGGCAACGACGACGGGTACATGAAGCTGGCGCAGCGGGTCAAGGACCTCGACCAACTACACGGACTCGGTGGAGGCCGCATCTTCCACCTGGCGCTCTCCCCGTCGGCGGCGCAGAGCACGATTCCGCAGATCGGCGAGTCGGGGCTGGCATCGTCGGACGGCGAGGTAAAGGTGGTCATCGAGAAACCGTTCGGGCACGACCTCGCCTCGGCGCAACGGCTCAACGAAGTGGTGCACCGCTGGTTCGACGAACGGCACACATACCGCATCGATCACTACCTCGGCAAGGAGACGGTCAGGAACCTGCTGGTGTTTCGTCTCGCCAATGCCTTGTTCGAGCGGACCTGGAACCGGGATCACATCGAATCGGTCGAGATCACCGTTGCCGAGGACGTTGGAGTCGAGGGTCGCGAGGCCTACTACGACGAGGCCGGAGCGGTGAGGGACATGGTGCAGAACCATCTGACCCAGCTGCTCACCCTGGTGGCTATGGAACCACCGATCGATATGCGCCCGGAGTCGATCCGGTCGGAGAAGGTCAAGGTGCTCGCCTCGATGGCACCCATCGCTCCCGAAGATATCGTGTTCGGCCAATACACCGGATCGAACGACATCGTCGGGTACCGGGACCTCGACGGCATCCCCGCCAAATCGACCACACCGACGTACGTGGCGATGCGGATCGCCATCGACAACTGGCGATGGCAGGGCGTCCCTTTCCTCCTCCGCACCGGGAAGCGGATGCCGATGCGCACGACACGGATCTTTATCCGGTATCGAGAACCACCGGTGCACCTCTTCCACGGGGAGAACACGGGCCATCGCAACCTGCTCCTCCTGACGCTGCAGCCGGACGAAGGATTCGACCTGTACTTCGACGTGAAAGCACCCGGCGACGAGATCGCGATCCAGCAGATCCCGCTGTCGGTTCGATACGAGGGCCACCTCGGTGCCCTGACCAGCGAATACTCGACGTTGCTCCACGATCTGATGGAGGGCGACCAGACGCTTTTCGTCGGAGCCGACGAAGTCGAGGCATCCTGGCGACGCTACGCCGATGTGCTCGACCCCGTGACCGTCGATCCGTACCCGGCAGGTACCTGGGGACCGCAGCGAGGCATCGAGCTGCCCCTTGCATACGGCGCCCGCTGGAGCGAAGAGGAAATCTGAGGTCACCGGTCTGAGGCCATCGGGTACCGGCCACCGGTCCGCGGTTTCTGGCCGGAGTGCTCCGTTGTAGTCTGGCTCGACCGGAAGCCGGACACCGGAGACCTTCTATGGGCAAGCGCTATTTCACTCCCGAGGTGTTCAAGTTCCTGATCGAACTGGAGCAGAACAACGAGAAGGCCTGGTGGGAAGCGAACAAGGATCGCTACATCGAAGTCATACGTGAACCTGCGCTCGACTTCATCGCCGACTTCGCGCCTCGGTTGCGCGAGCTGTCCCCGCATTTCGTCGCCGACACCCGCACCAATGGCAGCGGTTCGCTGATGCGGCCCTTCCGAGACACCAGGTTCAGCAAGGACAAGACACCGTACAAGACCAACGTCGGTATCCAGTTCCGCCACGAGTCGGGGAAGGACGTCCACGCGCCCGGCTTCTACATCCACCTCCAGCCGGGAGAAAACTTCGCCGGAGTCGGGATGTGGCATCCGGAGACGGCGGTGACTCGCCGGGTGCGCCAACACATCTACGAGCATCCAGATCGGTGGAAGAAGGCCACCAGAGCGGCTGCGTTCCTCGACGACTGGGATCTGGAGCCAGACGAGGACGAGATGCTCAAGCGGGTACCGAAGGAGTTCGATCCCGACTTCGAGTTCGCAGACGAACTCAGGATGAAGAGCTTCATCGCCGGAGCACGACTTACCCAGAGAGAGGTCACATCCTCGACCTTCGCCGAGGCCATTGCCACACGATTCAGCACGGCCAACGGCCTCACCGGCTTTCTCACCGAGGCAGTCGGACTGCCTTATTGAGTCGCAAGTCGCAAGCCGCAAGCCGCAATCCGCAAGCCGCACGAAGCTAATGCGATGTACGTAATACGTAATACCGCCGGCCGTAGGCCGGCTAGGCCAGCTAGCTAACGCTTCGCGAACTGCGACAGCGTCATCACCGCCAGAACCGCAGCGAGGAAGGCACCGGTCATCGGCGCATACTCGGGATTCTGCGGATGGTTGACGAGGAAGATGACCTGCTGGATCAAAGCCACAGAACCGACGGCAGCGAGCACCGTGCTCCCGATAATGAGGCCGGTCTCGGCGAACGGCTCAAACGAGGCGAAAACCCTTGTGCTATAGGCGATGACATAAGCGGCCTGTGCGACGAGCAGAGCACCGAGGGCGAACAACGGCACCGGGAGGTCATCGAGAAAGGGCGTTGCCACGGCCAGGGAGAATCCAAACGCCAGGTTCAGCCACGCCATGGTGTTCAGCACCAGATGCATGTGAGCTCCTCGGGTGACGCTCGACACCCCTCGTTTTCCGCTGCGGTCTGTCCCTCGCGCTGAGCTTAGAGGGACCATTTCGTCGCAGCTTTCCTTGTTGCAGCCTCGTTCACTATCGGCAAGTACGTCGCCGACCTGAGGAATCTCTATACAGGACACGGATCGACGAGGACTAGTCCGAAATGCCTAGTTCTATCCAGTTCCCAGTTCCCAGTGCCAGTGATGAACACCTCTGAACACTGGAAGCGAGCGGTAACGAGCGGACCGGTAATCTCACCGACATGAAGCTCATCGAATGCGTACCCAATTTCTCGGAGGGTCGCGACCGCGCCGTGATCGATGCCATTACCGCACGCATCAAGGCCGTCAGTGGTGTGGCGCTGCTCGATGTCGACCCCGGTGAAGCAACGAATCGCACCGTCGTGACGTTCGTCGGCGGGCCGGCGGCCGTCGAGGAAGCCGCCTTCGCCGCCATCGCAGCCGCAGGCGAGCTCATCGATATGACCACTCACACCGGTGAGCACCCCCGCATGGGAGCAACCGACGTCTGCCCGTTCGTACCCATGGACGGGGCAACAATGAAAGACTGTGTCGAGATCGCACGCCGGCTCGGAGCCCGCGTCGGCACCGAGCTCGGCATCCCGGTGTACTTGTACGAGCACGCCGCCCACGGTGGCCGGCGCTCGCTCGCCCACGTTCGTTCTGGAGAGTACGAAGGACTCGCCGGCCGCGAGGATGGCCCTGACTTCGGCCCAACCCACAACGCACGCTCCGGGGCGACGGCAATCGGGGCCAGGGAGTTCCTCATCGCCTACAACGTCAACCTCAACACCTCAGACCGCCGCCTGGCACACCAGGTGGCCTCTGCGGTGCGGACGCTGGGCACCGCCCAACGAGACGAGGCGGGGAAGATCGTCAAGGACGAAGACGGCAAGACCGTGTTCACGCCCGGCCGGTTCCAAGAGGTCAAGGGGCTCGGTTGGTACATCGAGGAATACGACAGGGCGCAGGTGTCGCTGAACCTCACCGATCACCATGCATCCCCGGTCCACGAAGTGTTCGACGCTTGTCGCGAAGAAGCCACCAATCGCGGCATGCGGGTCACGGGATCAGAGCTGGTGGGTCTAGTTCCGTTGGACGCGATGCTGCTCGCCGGGGACCACTATCTCGCCGCCCAGGGCGCAACTACCGGCATACCAGAGGCGGAGCGGATCCGCGCTGCGATCGTCTCCCTCGGCCTCGATGAACTCGGGCCGTTCGAGCCCGCGCAGAAGATCGTCGAGTACCGGTACCGCGGATCCCCCGAAGGGCTCCGCACCAAGAGCCTGGCGGACTTCGCCGACCAAGTGTCGACCAGCTCCCCGGCGCCAGGAGGAGGATCGGTGGCGGCCCTCGTCGGTGCTCTCTCTGCGGCGTTGTCGGCGATGATCGCCGCGGTGACGTTCGGCACCACGGGTATGGAGGACGCCAGGCCGGCCATGGAGTCAACAGGCTCCCAAGCACAGGCGCTCAAGGACTGGTTCCTCGAGGCGGTCGATCGGGACGCAGACGCCTTCAACGAGGTCATGTCGGCGATCCGTATGCCACATGAGACCAGTGAGGACACGTCGGCTCGCGACGCAGCAATGACGGCGGCCAACCTCAGAGCCACCCTCGTCCCGCTCCAGGTGCTAGAACATTGTGCGGATGCCCTGGAGCTGGCGCTGGTTGTTGCCGAGCGAGGGAACCCCAACACGGTGAGCGACGCAGGGGTCGCTGGTACCTGCGCCGTCGCCGCCGCCAAAGGAGCGTCGCTCAACGTTCGCATCAACCTCGAGGGCTTGGATGGCGATACCGCCGAGATCGTCGAGCGCCATGACACCGCCCTGGCGCGAGCCCGAAAGCTCGGCAAAGCCGTAGCCGGAGCGGTCGACGCCGCCCTCGCCGGCTGACCCCGGCTTGCCGGCAGCCTCTCTGGTCATCGCTGGAGCGGCCAAGGAGCGATTCAATCTCCTCTCTTTCGCAGTAGTGTCACACGCGCCCCGACGACACGCTGGGCATTCGGGGCCGAAACACATTGAACGGGAGGGGAGTAATGAAGACAAGGCGCCCGTTAGGGCTGCTCGTATTGATATCCGCGCTGGCACTCGTGGCGGCGGCGTGTGGCAGCTCCGACGACACCACGACGACGACCGCAGCGCCTGCCGGCGGTGCCGACACCACGACAACGACCGCAGCGCCTGCTGAAGAGACCACCACAACGGCCGAGGAAATGGAGGACTTCACCTTCGGGATGATCCTGGTTGGTCCGGAGAATGACCGGGGCTGGTCGCAGGCACACCGCGAAGGCGGCGAGTACCTCGCAGAGCAGCTCGGCGCCACGATGATCGTGCTCGACAAAGTCAACCCGGCCGACCGACCGGAGACCACCGTCGAGCAGGTGGTTGATGACATGATCGCCCAGGGCGCTCAGCTCATCTTTGCCACCTCAGACGACATGAAGGACGGCATCGAGGCAGCCGCCGCAGCGCACCCAGACGTGCCGATGATCTGGTCGTCTGGGGACAGCGCGTGGGCAGACGGACAGGCCTACCGAGCCGACCTGGCCAACCTGGGCAACATCATGGGACAGATGGAGTTCGGCAAGCACATCGCCGGATGCGCCGCCGCGTTGTCCTCCGAAACCGGCAGCATCGCCTACCTGGGGCCGCTCATCAACGACGAGACCCGTCGATTGGTGAACTCCGTGTACCTGGGGGCCCAATACTGCTGGGAGAACGTCATGGGCAACGATCCTGCCGACCTCGACTTCGAGGTCACGTGGATCGGGTTCTGGTTCAACATTCCTGGCGTCACGCTCGACCCGACCGAGGTGACTAACGCCTTCTACGACGGCGGAGCGGACGTTGTCATCTCCGGGATCGACACCACCGAGGCGATCGTTCGGGCCGGCCAGCGGGCAGGCGCCGGCGAGACAGTGTGGGCGGTCCCTTACGACTTCGAGGGGGCGTGCAACGAGGCACCCGAAGTCTGCCTGGGTGTTCCGTACTTCAACTGGGGTCCTTCCTACCTGGAGACGGCGCAATCGGTGATCGACGGCACCTTCTCCGCAGAGTGGAGATGGCTGGGACCCGATCCGTCCGACATCAACAATGCCGAAACCAGCATGATCGGCTGGTTGGATGGTGACGGGCTCTCGGCCGACAATGCTACGGCGCTCGCCACCTTCATCGCAGGGCTCGCCGATGAAAGCATCGACCTGTTCGCGGGACCGCTGAACAACCAGGACGGCACGCCGTATCTGGCGGACGGTGAGAAGGCCACTGCTCAGCAGGTCTGGTACACCAAGCAACTACTCGAAGGCATAAAGGGCCCGAGCGCGTAACCGACCGATCACGAGCCGTACGGCGGGGAGGCGATTGCCTCCCCGCCGTCGCGACATCTCGCTCCCCATCAGGGGGAGGATGTTTTGCCTCCCCCTCAGGGGGAGGTCGCAGCGGCGGAACCGGTGACGGAGAGGAACCCCTTCCTACGATCGGGACTCCCCCGCAAGAAACCCACCTCCCCGCCTTCGGCGGTTCTCCCCCCGATGGGGAGAACAGGGGGGAGCAAATTTG
>JADFIY010000050.1 GCA_022566415.1 Acidobacteriota bacterium | reverse complement strand
GGCTTCGACGTCCCGATCACCGGCGCCTACACCCCGCGCGCCCTGATACTGGGAGGTGTCGCAGAGGCCGGTATCGGTCGCTACGCCGACTTCGGCTGCTCCGACGTGACCAGTACCGAGTACCAGGATCTGGCGCGCCGGTTCGTCTCGTCCACGGACAACGTGTTCATGGAAGATGACGCGGTGGCCGGGTACGGGATCGTGACCATGATTGCCGAGGCGGTCGGGGCGGTGGGCGACGATGGTGCCGCCATCTCCGAGTACCTGCACGCCAACACCTTCGACCTCATCGGATACACCTTCACCATGGAATGGACCGCGTGGGGCGAGTTGGCCCAGGCGCAAATAGCCTTCGACATCATGGGCCCCGGGCCGGCACCCGAAGGGGTGAACCAGGCCGGTGACTGGTATCCGGAGCGGCTGATCCTGTCGGAGCCGCTCGAGCCCTACGTGCCGTAGTAGCTCCGTGTGTCGCTATTGCTGGAGGTTGACGGCGCCGAGAAGCGCTTCGGCGGCCTCCCAGCTCTCGATGGCGTGACGTTTGGGGTCGACGAGGGCGAGATCCTCGCCGTCGTCGGCCCCAACGGAGCAGGGAAGAGCACACTGCTCAAGACGATCGGAGGACTGGAGCGGCTCACCGCGGGCTCGATCAGCTTGTCGGGCTCGAAACTCGACGGGTTGCCGCCGTACCGGATCCGACATCGCGGTGTAGCGATGGTGATGCAAACACCACAGGCGTTCGCATCGATGACCGCTCGCGAGAACGCGGTGCTCGGGGCCATGTTCGGCAGCGCAACCGGTTTGCTGTCCGAGCGAGAGGCCAGGGTACGCGCCGAAGAAGCATTGGGGTTCGTCGGGCTGAGTGACCGCGCAGAGGACCCGGTGGCAACGTTCAACCTCCATCAGCTGCGCTTCTTGGAGCTGGCCCGTGCCCTGGCCGGCCACCCCAGGCTCCTGCTGCTCGATGAGGTGATGGCGGGTCTCAACGACGCTGAGCTCGAGGCCTCGATCGGTATAGTGCGGACGGTCCGGAACCAGCTCGGTGTCACCGTGATTTGGGTCGAGCATGTGATGAAGGCGGTCATGAACCTCGCCGAGCGGATCCTGGTTCTCGACTTCGGGACGATGCTGGCAGAAGGAGCGCCGGCCGACGTGATGCGAGACCCAAGCGTCATCGAGGCCTACCTGGGGAGTAGCTCCAGTGCTTGAGGTCGAGGAGCTATCGGTAGGGTATCTGGGCGACGACGTGGTGCACGGCGTGACCCTGACCGTCGCACCCGGAGAAGCGGTGGCGGTGATCGGATCGAACGGAGCCGGTAAGACGACGCTGTTCCGTGGCATCTGCGGGTTGCTCACGGCGTCGCACGGCCGGGTCACCTTCGACGGAGAAGACGTGTCGGGTCAGCCCGCCCACAAGATCTCTCGCAGGGGCCTGGCATTTGTCCCCGCAGAGCGGCACCTGTTCCCCGGGATGACCGTCAAGGAGAATTTGGCGTTGGGCGCCTACCCCGGCCGCCCCGACCCCGCCACCATGGATTTCGTCCTCAGTCTCTTCCCACAGCTGGCGGATCGTCTCTCGCAGCATGCCGGCACGATGAGTGGCGGTGAGCAGCAGATGGTGGCCGTGGGACGGGCGCTCGTCTCCCGTCCCCGCCTACTCCTTCTCGACGAGCCGACCACCGGCCTGGCGCCCAAGCTGGCCAAGGCGGCCTACGAGGCCCTCGCCACGTTGAGGAGCGAAGGCCTGACGTTGCTGCTCGCCGAACAGCAGGTGCCGCTGGCCCTCGATCTCACCGACCGTGGGTACGTGCTGGAGAATGGGCGGGTGCAGCTGGAGAGTTCCTCCGAGGAGCTGCGCCGTAACCCTGAAGTCCGTCGTGCCTATCTCGGCATCACATGACGGCGGTCGTGCTGGATGGAATCGTGCTCGGCCTTCAGTTCGGGCTCCTGGGGGTGGGACTCACGCTCGTCTACGGCCTGGGCGGTGTGCTGAACCTCGCCCACGGCCAGCTGGCGGTGCTGGGCGCGATCGCGGTGTGGCTGGCCATCGGGACGGGGCTGCCGGTCTTGCCGGCGGTGGTCGTCGGCCTGGCGGCTATCGGACTGCTCGGATTCCTGCTCGATACCACACTGATGCGTCCCGTGTACGCAAGACGCGGCGATGAACGAGTCCTCCTCGGCCTTCTGCTCACCCTGGGAGTTGCCTTTATCATCGATGGCCTCCTCAACTGGCGCTACCCCATCGCCTCTTTGAACATCAGCATCGGCGGTGACCCCATCTCGATTCTCGGGGTGCGGATGCGCACCGGAAGCCTGCTGGCGTCGACGATCGCCATCGCTGCTGCCGGGTTGTTGCTGCTGTTCTTCCGGGGAACCACGCTGGGGAGAGGCGTGCGATCCGTGATCCAGGACGAGGAGGGTGCCCGGCTGGTCGGCATCAACCCGGCCTCGGTCCGCAACCTCATCTTCGCATTGAGTGCGGTACTCGCCGGGCTCGTTGCCGTTACCCGGTCGATGACTTCCCCGGTATCAGCGAGCGCCGGCATCGATTTCACGATTCTGGCCCTGATCGTGGCCGTGGTGGGCGGGCTCGGCAGCATATTGGGCGCCTTCGTCGCCGGGATCCTGCTCGGGATCGTCAACACCGTCAGCTCGTTCTACATCGGCCAGTACATCACAACCATCGTGCTCCTGGCCGCCGCCGCGCTGACCATCCTCCTTCGTCCCTCCGGCCTCTTGGGAAGACGGAAGTAGCTGTGGCTGTAGAAACCCGTACCGCACCGGTCGCACCTACGAGGGCCTCGTTGGTGCGAAGCCTCGTGCCCATCGCCCTCACCGCTGCTGCCCTCGCCCTCGTTCCACTGTGGCTCAGCGATTCCGACTTCAGGATGGGTCTGGCCCTCGAAGGACTCTTGTTCACCGCCTACGCGATCGCCTTCAACCTGATCTTCGGAAGCACCAAACAGCTCTTCCTCTGCGTCGGTGCGCTCGCCGGCGTCGGCGGCTACACCGCGGCCATCCTCGCCGACAGGGTGGGGCTTCCGATGCTGTTGGCGTTGGTCCTGGCGGCGGGTGCGGCCGCGGTGACGGGCGGCTTGTTCAGCTGGGTGGCGGTGCGCCGCTCACTCGACGTGATCTTCACCGGCATCATCACCCTGACCTTCTCTCTTGCCTTCCAGAACCTGATACTCGGTCAACGCAACCTGACGGGTGGTGAGACCGGGCTACTGGTCGATACCGGTGCCGGCACCATCTTGCGTGAACCGGTGCCTGCCTACTACGTCTTCCTTGGGATCGTGGTCACCTACCTGGTGGTGTTCCGGCTCCTGCAGCGTTCTCACGTCGGGTGGGCGTTCCGTGCTCTTCGCGACGACGAAGTGGCAGCCGAGCTGGCCGGCGTGAACGTGCCCCGCTACCGGATCTACGCCGGGCTGGTCGGCTCGGGGATGCTGGGTCTGGCCGGTGCCTTCTTCGCCTTCACCGAAGGTTTCATCAGCGCGTCCACGTTCTCCTTCGGCCACGTCGACATACGGGTCCTCGTAATGGTGGTCTTCGGTGGGCTCGGTACCCTCCTCGGACCGGTTCTCGGGGCAACGGTGTTCTCTGTGATCGACGAGGTCCTGATCGGCGTCGGCCAGCTGCGACAGGTGGTGTACGGCCTGGTAGTCATTGCCTTCTTCGTGGGCTTCAAACACGGACTGGTCCCGGCGATCGAAACGCTCGTCCGCACGATCGCCGGCCGGATGGGGGCTCGGATCGGCACCAAAGGGGATTGAGGGCCGGGCTGAGTCCCGGTATTCCTGCGGGGCCATCACCGAGTCAGCGAGCATCCGGTTCGTCGTCAACCCCCACCGTGCGAGGGCGTGCTGATCGAGACGCCCCTACTTGCTCGACTGCTGGTCGGTCGTTACCGGGCCTCAGTTCGTTTTGAATCCTGGCCGGAGTCGCTCCCCAACGCGGGTTACCTAGGGCGCGAGAGCTCGACGGATCTGCTCGGGCCAGGGCCTTTTCCTCCCGCTCTCGCGGTCGATGAACACAGCAACCATCCGCCCCGACGCGGCCACGGTCTCACCCTTTCGCACCTCGATGAGGTAGGTGATCGAGGACCGGCCCAGTTTGGCGACGGTAATGGTCACGTCGACGACATCCTCAAAACGCAAGGGTGATCGAAACTCGAACTCGACGACTACCCGAGGAGTAGCACCAAAGGTCTGATCGATGATCCCGAGTTGCCGATGCAGCTCGGCCTCGGCCTCCTCGGCCCACCGCGCCACGGTCGAGTGGTGCCATATCCCGGCGGCATCAGTGTCGATCCACTGCACCCGACGTCGTATCGATACCGAGCTGGTCATGAGGGCATGATCAGCCCAGACCGGCAATGAAGCGGGAGGACGCCGCGATGACGAGGTCGGGGTGCGATAGATGGGGCGAATGTTGTGCACCCGCCACCATCAACCGTTGCACTGAAGTGGGCACTGCGGTCTCGACGGCATCGAGTTGCCTGGTGGTCCCATACTCGTCATCGTCTCCCTGAATGAGGAGAATGGGACAGCGGACACCGGGGAGGTACTTCTCGATACTCCAAGACCGAAACGCGCGACTCAGCCATACGTCGGCCCAGCCCCGGAACGTTGCCTCAGGGTGTACGTGGTACCTGCCCATCTTCGCCGGCATGTCAGAGGTAGCAAAGCCGTCACGAACCGCTGCGATCTGCTGGGTCGTCCGCCGCTCGACGAACACATGAGGAGCGAGAAGAACGAGGCCCTCGACGGGATGACCAGATCCGGCGTAAATGAGGGCGATCGAAGCTCCGTCCGAGTGGCCTACCAGCACAGGTGGCCGGCTCACCATGGTGTCGATGATTTCGGGCAAGGTTCGGAGTGCCTCGTCGTGCATATAGTCAGGTGGCCGTGGTCCCGTCAACGGATCGGACCATCCGTTTCCATACCGCGAATAGGCAAGACCCGGGTGGCGAGAGGCCTCGACCAAGCCCTGGGGAAACTCCCGCCACAGGTCGACACTGCCCAGACCATCGTGGAGGAATAGGACCGGTGCCCCGACGACGTCTGGGCTCAGCCAGCGATAATGCAGTCGGTGACCGGCTATCTCCATGAACACCGCCTCGTCGCCCGCCGAAGGTGACAGCATGGCGGATCAGCCTAACGGGCGCCGCATACGAGGGCGCGTCCTCGAGCCCACTCCCCTTGCGACAGGAAGCCGCGGCCCCTGATAATGTCGGCGGCGGCAGCACCGCTCGACCGCGAGGAGCGTCAAATCGTACAAAACGGTGTCAACATCAGCACGCTCGTCGACGGGTGGCTCGAGGAAGGTCGCTCCGACGACACGGCCATCATCACAGCCGACGATGTGTCGTGGTCGGCAGGCGAGCTGTATACCGCGATGTGTCGCGTTGCCGGCCGGTTCAGCGAAATGGGTGTCGGTCGAGAGGACCGCGTGCTGCTCGTTCTCGATGACACACCCTCCTTCCCGGCGGCCTTCCTCGGGGCCATGCGATGCGGCGCGATTCCGATTCCCAGCAATTTCGCGCTTCGCCCCGAGGACTTCGGCTACTTCATGGATGATTCGGGTGCAGTGGCGGCGGTGGTCGACGCCGCCTTCCTCGACGCGGTGGGTCCCCAGATTGCGGCACGGCCCGGTACGTCGCTGATCGTTGCCAACGGCAGTGCCCCTGCCGGGTCAGAGTCGTTGGACGAGTGGATGTCCGATGGCGCCGATGAGTTCTCGCCGGTGCCAACGCAATCCGATGACATCGCCTTCTGGCTCTACAGCTCGGGCTCGACGGGAAGGCCGAAGGGTGTCCCGCATCGTCACCGCGACGTGGCTGCGACCTGCCAGTCGTACGCCGAGCCGGTGCTCGGGATCGGACCGGAGGACGTGGTGTTCTCGAGCACCAAGATGTTCCACGCCTACGGCCTTGGGAACAACCTTTCCTTCCCCCTCTGGGCCGGAGCCACTTCCATATATCTCACCGGTCGTCCGACACCGGACCGTCTGCTCGAGCGGGTGCGAACCCACAGCCCGACGTTGTTCTTCTCGGTGCCGGCGCTCTACAACGCGCTACTCGCCCATCCCGAGTTCGACGATACGAATTGGGAGTCTGTTCGGCTCGGCATCTCGGCGGCCGAGGCGCTGCCACCTGAAATATGGCGTCGCTTCCATGACAGGACCGGGATCGAGATCCTGGATGGAGTCGGCTCGACCGAGATGCTCCACATCTACTGCTCCAACCGGGCGGGCACCGTGAAGCCGGGGACCTCGGGCACACCCTGCGGCGATTACGACGCCGAGATCCGGGACCGGGACGGGCTTCCGTGCCAGCCGGGGGAAGCCGGCGAGATGTGGGTCCGCGGCCCCAGCGCGCCGACATCGTACTGGAATCAGCCCGAGCGGACCCAAGACAAGATCCGGGGCGAATGGTTCCTTACCGGCGACCGGTACCACGAGGACGAGGATGGGTACCTCACCTACGAGGGACGCGTCGACGACATGATGAAGATCGGAGGTTCCTGGGTCAGCCCGATCGAGATCGAGAATCGGCTCATGGAGCATCCGGAGGTGAGCGAAGCCGCGGTGGTGTCGGTCGAAATCGACTATCGATCCCGGATCAAGGCTTTCGTGATTCTGGAAGACAGCACCTCGGTCGGCAATGATCGGCTCATCGAGGAGCTGCAGGAATGGTGCAAGGCGGAGCTGCAGCGGTATGAGTTCCCCTACGTGGTCGATTTCGTCGACGACTTTCCCCGGACCGCCACGGGCAAGGTGCAGCGCTTCAAGCTGCGCGACAGTTGATCGTCGAAATGAACAGATCGGCGCAAACGCCGTCGTTGAGGTCGGCACCGATAACGCTGGAACACATTCGATGCCCCGGGGGCAGGAGGTAGTGTCGACTGACCAGTCAGTCTAGATTGGAACGGGTGACGATCGATTTCCAGACCCATCCCGATCGATACCGGCACTGGAAGCTGACGGTCGACGAAAGGGTCGCGTATCTCGACATGGACGTCGACCCCAAAGGCGGCCTCCAGGGCGGCTACGAGCTGAAGCTGAACACGTACGATCTCGGCGTCGACATCGAGTTGTACGACGCAGTGCAGCGACTCAGGTTCGAGCACCCGGAGGTCGGTGCCGTCGTCATCGAATCGCGGAAAGATCGGGTGTTCTGTGCTGGAGCAAACATTGGGATGCTCGCCTCCGCCGACCATCCGCTGAAGGTCAACTTCTGTAAATTCACCAACGAAACGCGCAGCGCGATCGAAGATGCCTCGGCCAACTCGGGCCAGCGATATGTCGCCGCCATCAACGGCACCGCGGCCGGCGGTGGATACGAGCTGGCGCTCACCACAGACCGCATCATGCTCATGGACGACGGGAACGCGTCGGTCGCACTTCCGGAAGTCCCCTTGCTCGGGGTGCTCCCTGGCACCGGCGGTCTCACCCGGTTGATCGACAAGCGCCACGTCCGACGCGATCGAGCCGACGTGTTCAGTACCGTGGAGGAGGGAGTGAAAGGGAAGAAGGCCCTCGACTGGGGCCTGGTCGACGAGCTCGTCCCGCGGTCTGAATTTCGCGACACGGTGTCGGCGCGAGCGGATCAGATGGCCGGCGAAACCGATCGCCCCGCCGATGCTGAGGGTGTCGAGCTGACCGAGCTCACCCGGACGTTCAGCGACGACGGCGTCGAGTACAGCAGCCTTCGGGTCGAAATCGACCGGCCGAAGAGGATCGCCACGATGACCATCGCAGGACCGCATGATCCCCCACCGTCCGAGCCCGCCGGGATCACCGCCGAATTCTGGCCATTACGCCTGGGGCGGGAGCTCGATGATGCGATTCTGCACATGCGCGTCAACGAGCTGGACGCGGGAATCTTCGTGTTCCGGAGTGAGGGCGACGCCGATCTGGTGGCGAGCTACGACTCGTTCCTGTTGGAACACGCACAGCACTGGCTGGTCCGCGAGGTCGTCCTCTACTGGAAGCGGATCTTGAAGAGGATCGACATGACGTCGCGGACGATGTTCTGTCTCGTCGAGCCTGGTAGTTGCTTCAACGGGTTCCTCGCCGAGATCGTCCTGGCCTCGGACCGTGCCTACATGCTGGAAGGGAGTCGTGACCCAGCAGGCGCCAGCGCCGTATTGGAGCTCACCGGCTCCAACACCGGGCCGCTGCCAATGGCGAACGGCTTGACCCGGCTGGAGACACGTTTTTGGGGAGACGAATCCGCGCTGGCGGTCGCCACCTCGGTCGTTGGCAAGCGGCTCGACGCCCAGGCGGCCCTCGCCGCTGGCGTCGTAACCGACGTGATGGACGACGTCGACTGGGACGATGAGATCCGCATCATTTTAGAGGAACGTTCGTCCTTCTCACCCGATGCCCTGACCGCAATGGAAGCGAACCTGCGCTTTCCCGGTCCGGAGACGATGGAAACGAAGATCTTCGGACGGCTCACCGCCTGGCAGAACTGGGTCTTCCAGAGACCCAACGCGTCGGGAGAGGCCGGCGCGCTTCGGCGCTACGGCACCGGTCGTCGACCTGAGTACGACACGAGGAGGGTCTGATGACGGAGACCGTCGACTACGACGCCTTGATTCCGAACAATGTTGGGCTTGCGGACGACCCCAAGCTGCAACGTGCTCTCGAAAAGTGGCACCCCGGGTACCTCGATTGGTGGAACTCGATGGGGCCGGAAGGATTTCAGATGGCCGACGTCTACCTCCGTACCGCGGTCAGCGTCGAGAAGGAGGGTTGGGCGAAGTTCGACTATGTGAAGATGCCCGAGTATCGATGGGGCATCTTGCTGGCCCCCGCTGTTGAAGAGCGGGCGATTCCCTGTGGTGAGCACGTCGGCGAGCCGGCTTGGATGGAGGTGCCCGGAGCGTACCGGGCGATGCTGCGTCGCCTGATTGTCATCCAAGGTGACACCGAGCCGGCCTCGGTAGAACAGCAGCGCCATCTCGGCTCCGTCTCGCCGTCGCTGTACGACATGAGAAACCTGTTTCAGGTCAATGTCGAGGAGGGCCGCCACCTCTGGGCCATGGTGTACCTCCTCCAGAAGTACTTCGGGCGTGACGGCCGCGACGAAGCTCACGAGCTGCTGGAACGACAATCAGGCAGTGAAGAGAAGCCACGCATGCTGGGCGCGTTCAACGAAGAGACACCCGACTGGCTCTCCTTCTTCATGTTCACCTACTTCACCGACCGTGACGGGAAAATGCAGCTCGAGGCGCTGGCCCACTCGGGTTTTGATCCGTTGTCGCGCACCTGCCGATTCATGCTCGCAGAAGAGGCGCACCACATGTTCGTGGGGTACACCGGGGTGAAGCGGATCGTGCAGAGGACCGCGGAGGCAATGACATCGGCAGGGATCGAGGATCCGTACGACATCGAAGCAGTCCGGGCACTGGGCGTGATTGATTTGCCCGCGATCCAACGCAAGACCAACCTGCACTTCTCCCTGACGCTCGACCTGTTCGGATCAGAGGAGTCGACCAATGCCGCCAACTACTTCAACGCCGGAGTCAAGGGCCGGTACCACGAAGACAAGTTGCAGGACGACCACCAACTGCGCAACGACACCTATCCGGTCATGAAGCTGGTCGACGGCGAGCTGCAGCTGGTCGAGGTACCGGCCCTCAACGCGCTCAACGCACGCCTTCGGGACGACTTCATCGAAGACTGCCGAGGCGGGATCAGCCGATGGAACCGAGAAATATCCAGTCACGGCATCGACTTCGAGATCACCATGCCCCACGTCGCCTTCAACCGGGAGGTCGGAGAGTTCGCCGACCTGTCCATCTCTCCTGCAGGGAGGGTCGTCGACGCCCCCACCTTCGAAGCAAAGACGTCGACCTGGCTGCCGACTTCGGAAGACCGGGCCTACATCGAGGAGCTGATGCAGCCACAGTTCGAGCCAGGAGAATTCGCCGGTTGGATTGCTCCGCCGCAGCGAGGCATTCAAAACAAGACGCCGAACTTCCTCTATGTCAAGCTCCCCTAGCCGCGCCTCGGTCTCGACCGAGGGGCGCCGCAGCGCGATTCTTCGAGCTGCCTATCGGGTGATGGCGCGCGAAGGCGTGCATCGCACACCGCTCGACCGGGTTGCAGCCGAGGCCGGGGTGTCCAAGGGACTCCTCCTCTACCATTTCCACTCCAAGGACGCGCTCGTCTTGGCGGCAATGGAGTGGGTGCTCAATGCCACGGCGGCTCGGATCCGCAAGGCGCTCGCCGACATCGTCGATCCCGCCGATGCGATCTCTGTCGTGATCGATGCAGTCTGGATCGGGCCGGAGGCCAATCGGGACTTCTTCCGGTTCTATCTCGATGGCGTCGAGCACCAAACGCGATCTCCGGGTTTCGACGACCTCGGGCACACCGCGACAGTGATCATCAACGGCCTCTACCAAGAGGTCATCGAAACCGGGGTGAACGCGGGCGTCCTCGAGGTCGCCGATTCGGTTTCAGCTGCGGTCGACATGCGCGCGCTGATCGAGGGATCCTTCCTGCAATGGCTCCAGACGGACGACTGGCAGAACAACCACGCCGGCTTCCGCGAACGATGTCGCTCTGCTGTGCTCGTACAGTTGCGTTCCGCCCCGTGACCCCAGTGCCGAGTTACGCCGTGGGATCGTGGTTCACCCCGGAGGACGAGGTGGCCCGCGCATCGAGTCAGGGACGGTGTTCGTCAACGCCCACCGGGTTGGGGCATCCGACGTGGCCATGGAGTTCGGCGGCTTCAAACAAAGCGGTCCGGGCCGGGGCCACGGCTGGGTTGTCGTTGAGGATTACAGCAAGCTCCAGGCCCTTGCCCGCTGACCGGGATGGGTGTCGGCAACGGACCAAACATGTCGCACCACCGCCGGCGCAGAAGCAAACCGAGCTCAGCCCCAGACGTCCCCGGCGATGGCAACGGTCTGCTCCAGCTTTCGCCACTGGTCGTCTTCGGTGAGCTCGTTGCCTTCTGCCGTAGAGGCAAATCCGCACTGGTGGCTGAGAGCGGCTTGTTCGGGATCGATGAAAGCGAAGGCTTCATCGAGCCGACGCTTGATCGCATCGGCGTCGTCGACGGCAGCCTTCTTCGAGCTCATCAGGCCGAAAACGACTCGCTTGTGGTCGGGCACATGGCGTAATGGGGCGAAGTCGCCGGAGCGGTCGTCGTCGTACTCGAGGAAGAAGGCGTCGACGTCCATCTGGTTGAACAGGATCTCGGCGACCGGCTCATACCCGCCCTGGGACACCCAGGCGCTGCGGTAGTTGCCGCGACACAGGTGAATGGCGAGGGTCATCTCATCGGGTCGATCTCGGATCGAGTCGTTGACCAGCTTGCAATAGAGACGGGTCAACTCGTCCGGATCGTCTCCCCTGGCGGCAGTCCGTTCCCGGATCTCAGGATCGCACAGGTAGGCGAGGTTGGTGTCGTCCATTTGCAGGTAGGTACACCCCCGCGCCGCCAGATCGGCGATCTCATCCCGGTAGGCGGCCGTCAGATCGTCGAAGAAGGCGTCGAGATCGGGATACACGTCCTCGCTGATCGCCTCTCTCCCACCCCGAAAATGGAGCATCGACGGAGACGGGATTGACACCTTCGGTGTGCGGCTGGTGACCGATGCGAGATAGTCGAAGTCGGCGCCCTGAATCGATTTGCTGTGGCGGATCGGCTCGGTCACCAGCATGGTCGGTGGTTTGAAGCCGACCTCGGTTCCGTCGTCCCTTTTGAAGGTGGCGAGGAATTGGCCTTCGGTCACGGTGACGCCGTCGAGCTGTTCCAGGAAGTCGGTGTGGAAGAACCTCCTTCGGTATTCGCCATCGGTGATCCCCAGCAGCCCGGTGCTCTCCTCGCGCTCGACGAGCTCCCCGATGGCTTTGTCCTCGACCGAACGCAACTCGTCGGCGGACAGTCGATTCTCGGCGCGAGCCTGCCGCGCCTCTTGCACCGACGCGGGTCGGAGGAAGCTGCCGACATGATCGGCTCGGAACGGAGGCGAGTCGCTCATCGTGTGCTGCCTGGGATCTCCATCCCGGCAACCGTAGCCACCGTCGTCGGGAGGTGTGACGAGACGAGCGCTCCGTTCGCCCGTACGCGGCAGTTTCAGTCGGAGTCGAGCCCATCCCACGGCGACTCAAAAACGACGTACTCCAACGGGTCAAATGGCAAGTTGGCGAGATCCAGTCGCAGAATCCACTGGTGCCAACACAAGAGAGGTGGGCGGCTGCCTATTCCGCACCCGATGGGGTCGACCACCTCGTTTTCCGCCCCAGCCCGGTTACCCGCCGCAGCACCGCTCAGCTGGGTAGCTATTTAGTCCTACCTCTGGTAGCATGATAGTATGAAGTTGAGCGTTAGCCTCCCCGACGAGGACATCGAGTTCCTCGACGCCTATGCCCGCTCCCAGGGTTACCGATCTCGATCAGCGGTGCTTCAGCGGGCCGTGCGCCTGCTCCGCTCCACAGAACTCGGCGATGCTTACGCCGATGCGTGGCGGGACTGGATCGAAGCCGGCGAAGCGGACCTCTGGGAGTCGACGAGCAGCGACGGCTTCAAGGGAAGCTGATGTTGCGAGGCGAGATTCGCTGGGTGGACCTCGACCCGGCTCTCCGAGGCGAAGCTGACAGAATGCGTCCAGCGGTGATCGTCTCCAACGATGGGGCGAACACAACCGCGGCGCGCCTCGGGCGCGGAGTGGTGACGGTTGTTCCCATCACCACAAGCCTCGAGCGGGTCTACCCGTTCCAAGTGCTCCTCCCGGCGGCCGAAACCGGACTCGATGTCGACTCGAAGGCTCAGACAGAGCAGGTTCGGGCAGTATCGGTCGAAAGGGTCCGCGACCGAATCGGATTGATTCCCGCGCCACTCATGCTCGATGTGAACGACGCGCTGCGCCTCCACCTCGCCCTCTAGATCGCAGGCGACTTCACGCGACGGCGTTCCTTCCTCGATCAGCATTCTCGTATCGAGAGATCACCGACCGATTGACGCCCGACAGCCGCGCAAGCAGAACCTGCGTGAGCCCGGCGCGTTCACAGAGCTGACGAACCAGGTTCATGGCTCAACGACTACCTCACCCAACCTCGACATTCAAGACCCTTGGCTCGATTGTCCGCAGACCGGACCCTGCCGAGACGCATTCAACGGGACTCGTCTGAACCA
>JADFIY010000002.1 GCA_022566415.1 Acidobacteriota bacterium | reverse complement strand
CCTACAAGGCGGACATTACCTACGGCACGAACAACGAGTTCGGCTTCGACTACCTGCGTGACAACATGGTGTCCGACATCGAAAAGCGGGTGCAGCCCGCTCTCACCTACGCCATCGTGGACGAGGTGGACAACATCCTGATCGACGAGGCCCGCACGCCGCTGATCATCAGCGGGCCGGCCCAGGACTCCCCGGCCGAATACCAGAAATTCTCCCGGATCGTGCCGCAGCTCTCTGCCGAGACGGACTTCTCGGTAGACGAGAAGCACCGTTCGGTCTCCCTGACGGTCGACGGCATCGACCGGATGGAGCGCACCCTGAAGATCGACAACCTCTATGGCGAGGAGAACCTCAAGGTCGTGGGGTTCGTCGAGAACGCGCTAAAGGCCAGGGTCATTTTCGAGCGCGACCGCGACTACGTCGTAAAAGACGGAGAGGTGGTCATCGTAGATGAATTCACCGGCCGGCTGATGCCCGGACGTCGGTACTCGGAGGGCCTCCACCAGGCGTTGGAGGCCAAGGAAGGGGTGAAGGTTCAGCGGGAGTCGATCACCTACGCGACCATCACCCTACAGAACTACTTCCGCCTGTACGAACGGCTCTCCGGCATGACGGGCACCGCGGCCACTGAGGCCGAAGAGTTCTGGAAGATATACAAGCTCGACGTCGTCGTAATCCCATCCAACCAGCCGAACATCAGAGAAGACCGCAACGACCTGATCTTCTCGACCGTGGAGGGCAAGTGGAGGGCCGTGGCGAGCGAGATCGAAGATCGACAGAAGGCCGGCCAGCCGGTGCTCGTCGGCACCGTCGATATCGCCAAGTCGGAGCTGCTGAGCGACATTCTTAAGCGTCGGCACGTCAAGCACGAGGTGCTCAACGCAAAGCACCATGAGCGTGAGGCCCACATCATCGCCCAGGCGGGGCAACTGGGGGCGGTCACCGTCGCCACCAACATGGCCGGCCGCGGAGTCGACATCATGCTGGGAGGAAATCCGGAGGAGTTGGCCAAGGCGGAGATGGCGAAACGCGAGCTGACTCCCACAGATGACCAGTACACCGAAGCGTTCGATGCTGCGCTGGAGCGTTTCAGCGCCGAGACCGAGGCGCAGCGTGAGAAGATCCTCGACGTCGGGGGCCTCTACGTCCTCGGCACCGAGCGACACGACTCCCGCCGCATCGACAACCAGTTGCGCGGACGATCTGGCCGCCAGGGAGACCCAGGCGAATCCCGGTTCTATCTCTCTCTGGAGGACGAGCTGATGCGGCGCTTCGCCAACGAGAAAGTGGCATCGATCATGTCACGTCTCAAGATTCCACCAGACGTGCCCATCGAGCACAACATGGTCAGCAAGGCGATCGAGCGGGCGCAGAGCCAGGTCGAGGCGCAGAACTTCGAGATCCGCAAGAACGTCCTCAAGTACGACGAGGTGATGAACACCCAGCGAGAGATCATCTATCGATGGCGGGACCAGATCCTCAACGACGAAGACACCAGCGAGCTGATCGCCGGGTGGCGCGTCGAGACCATCGAGAACGAGGTGCGCGAGATGACCCTCGGGCTCGATGAGGACGAGTGGGACTGGGACGAGTTCGAGACGCGTATCAACGCGGTCTACGAGCCCGGGATCGATCGGGGCACTCTGGACCATGCCTCAGAGGCCGAGGTGATCGAGGCCTATCAGACCGACGCCGACGCCGTGTACGCGGCTCGCGAGGCTGAGGTCGGTTCGGAGGTGATGCGTGCCGCCGAGCGCGTACACACCCTGTTCGTGATCGATAACCGATGGCGCGAGCACCTCGCCGAGATGGATTATCTTCGATCGGGCATCGGCCTGCGCGCCATGGGCCAACGCGACCCCCTTGTCGAATACCAGCGAGAGGGCTTCGATTTCTTCGAGGGCCTGGTTGCCGAGGTCAAACACGACACGACCCGCCACCTGTTCCACTTTGTCGGGACCCCGGAACAGGGACAACAAAGGCAACAGCGGGTGCAGGTCACCACGTCTTCCGCAAAGACCGTGCAACAACTCCAGCAGCGTCAGGTGCAGCGGACCGGCGAAAAGATCGGCCGCAACGAGGCTTGTCCATGCGGCTCGGGGAAGAAGTACAAGCGGTGCCACGGTGCCCCAGGGGCCGAGCCGCTGGCCTGAGGGACCGCCCGGCTACAGTCTGCGACTTATTCTGATTGGGGACGCCGTGGACGAGACCGAGCAAAGGACGCTGAACGAAACGGCTTCAGTAGCGCTCCAAGGCGCCTCGGCTGCTCTTGAAGAGGCGTCTGCGGTGGTCGAGGAGGTCCAAGCGGCTGAGGATGGGCAGGGCGATCCCCTCTGGCGCTCCGCCACCCTGCGCACTGCCGACTGGTTCAACCCGCTTCTTGGATCGCCGAGCGGCCCGTTCGAGGCGGTCGCTACGGTGGCGGCTTTCGAGCCATCCCTCATGCCGAGGACATCGGTGCACCAGGGGATCGCCGCTGGTGCGTCGGCCTTAGCGGCCCGAGCGCTTGGGACCGGAGTGGAGCAGGGGATGAAGGCGCTCCTTCCCCGACGCGCCGGGCTTCCGCTGAGGTTGACGGCGAGAGCCGCGATTGGCGGAGTCGGTGTTGCCCTGGCGAACCTGCCGGATCGTGATGACCGGGCGTTGTGGCGAGCCGGGGCGAAGAGCGCCGGTCAGGTGTTGGCTGCCGTCTCGGCATCCGGTGCCCTCTACGACGTCTCCAACACGCTGAAGAAGCGGTATCGTCGCGGGCGAATCACCCGACCCGTTCTGAGCGCGATCGGGATCAGTGCCGCCTTTGCCATCTGGGGACGGCGCAACCTCGAACACCGCAAGTCGGTGATACCGCGATGGCCGATCGAACAGAAAAATGACTTCCCGAAGGCGCTTGGTGTCGGTTACGCGGTCTATGCCGTCGGAGCCGGCCTGGGTAAGGCATACATCGGCTCACGAAAAGCCATGGTGGGCTACCTGGGTCCCGGCCCGTCGAAACGGGTGATCGGCGGCATCGCCAACGCTGCGCTGTGGACGGCCGGTGCGGTGACCGCGTACAACGCAGGGGTCGGCTATATCGGGCGATCCAACGAGAACATAGAGCCCGCCTATGCCATGCCCCCTGTGTCGCCGCTCGTTTCGGGTAGCGAGGAGAGCGTCTCGACGTTCGGTGATCTCGGCCTGCAGGGACGCCGCTACGTGACCGACGTCACCTCCACGGCACTTATCGAAGAGGTCATGGGCGAGCCGGCCACAGCCGCACCGATCCGCATCTACGTCGGATACAACTCCGAGCCCATCTATCCCATGGGCCGCACCGAGCTCGCCATGCGCGAGCTGGAGCGCACCGGCGCCTTCGAGCGGTCTCATCTTCTCCTGGTGTCGCCAACCGGGACCGGGTGGGTAGACCAGACGATGATCGAGAGTGCCGAGTTCCTCACCAGGGGGGACATCGCAACCTGTGTGATCCAGTACGGCCGGTTTCCCTCGTTCCTGTCGGTGCAGAAGGTGGCCCTTGGCCGCCAGCAGTTCCGAGCGCTGTTGTGGAGCATCAGAAATCGCCTGGCTGGGATGCCTGAGGATCAACGACCGAAGGTCTACGTGTTCGGGGAAAGTCTCGGCGCCTGGGCGAGTTCGGATGTGGTCATGTACCAGGGGGTCGATGGGTTCGACCATTACGGCATCGACAAGGCATTGTGGGTCGGGCTTCCCGGGCTGGCCAAGTGGTCGAGGAACGGGATGGCGTCCGGCCGGAGCGATCTCGTGCCAAAGGGAACCGTCGCCGTATTCGACAACCCGAGCGAAATGGGAACGCTCAAAGCAGCGGAGCGTCGTCGTCTCCGTGCCACCGTCTTGAGCCACCACAATGATCCGATTGCGGTGATGTCACCCGACGTGATGATTCAAGAGCCGGAGTGGCTGTCGGGCGGACGCGGCCGCAACGTCCCCGATGACATGGAATGGTTCCCCTTCGGCACCTTCCTCCAGGTTGGCGTTGATGCCATGAATGCAATGGTGATGGTGCCAGGCGAATTCGGGTCCTTCGGCCACGACTACCGCGCCGATATGGCGACTGCGGTCGCTACCGCTTACGACCTTCCCGCCACCGTCACCCAGTTGAAGGCGATCGATGAATCGCTGGTGACGCTCGAGTTGGAGCGCGCGGATCGGATCACGGCTGCCAAGGCGGAGGATGCGCCGGCGCCGCCCGACTATCGAGGTACGCACCTCGAGGATGCCAGCACAGGGAAGCTCCGTGTCGAGGCCGGAGTGCCGCTGCAGGGTAAGCGCACCAACGGTGCGCAATGGCTGAAGAGCCTGCTCGGCAGCGAGGAATCGGCCGACATCCAATGACCGGTTGTGGAGGGGGAACACGGCATAGTGGTGGTGGGGGGAAGGGCACAGTGGTGGTGGGGGAAAGGGCATAGACCGCGGTACGCTCACCGACCATGGAACCGGCCAGCCTCCGCGCCTTGCTCGACGACCTCCGTTCGCGCCTTGACGACGCGCGGAGGTTCCTTTGACGTTCCCGGCAAGGAAGCCGAGCTCGCCGAGCTGAAGGAGCAAGCTGCCGACCCTGATCTGTGGGCGGACCGGGGTCGGGCGTTGGAAGTCACCAGGCGTCTGGCCAGCCACGAGCGAATCATCCAGCAGGTTTCGGATATCGCCGGAACGCTCGACGACTCCGAGGTGCTGATCGAGCTTGGTGTTGAGGAAGGTGACCAGGAGAGTCTGGACGAGGCGGGGTCTGAGCTGATCGGCCTGGAGACCACGATGGCCAGGCTCGAGCGTGAGACCCTTTTCTTCGGGCCGTACGACGACAGGACGGCCATCGTCTCCATCCATGCCGGTGCCGGAGGCGTCGATGCCCAGGACTGGACGGAGATGCTGTTCCGGATGTACCTGCGCTATCTGGAGCGATCGGACTTCTCGGTCGAAATCGACGAGTACCAGGTCGGTGACGAAGCCGGGATCAAGTCGGCGACGATCACGGTTTCCGGAGATCACGCCTATGGATCCTTTGAAGGGGAGCGCGGCGTACACAGGCTGGTGCGCATCAGCCCGTTTGATGCAAACTCCAGGCGCCACACGGCCTTCGCCGGGGTCGACGTCATCCCAGAAGTCGATGTCGAGGAGATCGAAATCAACCCAGAGGATCTCCGCATCGACACCTACCGGTCCTCGGGTGCGGGAGGCCAGCACGTCAACAAGACCGACTCTGCGGTCAGGATCACGCACATCCCGACCGGCATTGTCGTGTCGTGTCAGGCGGAGCGGTCCCAAATCCAGAACCGGGCGAGGGCAACACAGCTCCTCGCCGCCCGCCTGGCCGAGCGAGCCCGCCAACAGCAACAGGCCGAGGTCGACGCGATTCGAGGTGACCAGACCGAAGCCGGTTGGGGTCATCAGATCCGCTCATACGTTCTCCAGCCATATCAGATGGTCAAGGATCTGCGTACCAACCTCGAGGTCGGCAACGTCCAGGGGGTCCTCGACGGTGACCTCGATCCGTTCATCGATGAGTATTTGCAGTGGAGAAGGGCTGGGAAGAAGTAGATCAATAGATCAGTAGATCAGTAGATCGACTTCGCTACTTCGCTACTTCGCTACTTCTTTTGCTACTGATCCACTGGTCACCCGTTCCTCTACCGGAGACGGCGTTAGTCCCTCACCCAGATAGGCACGACCAATCATGGTGAGGAATTGGTAGACGGTGGCTTCCCACGAGCTCAGCGGCCCAGGCCGGTAGCCGAAGTTGCCTGTGCCACGCTGCACGCCCTCGCACACCGCCCAATCTTCCCGGTTAGTGAGGTCCCAGAAATCGACGGCGTAAGCGGGGTCAAAGTCGTGATCAGTCACGGTGCCCGCTGGAAACAGCCAGGCGCACTCCACCTCCGTTTCCGCCGGGCTCAGCGGGGTCAGGCGGTGCACCAAGACATAGTCGGGATGCGCCGAGATCAACAGATTGGGGAAGAGGCTGACGTAGAGCACCTTACGGAGGGCCGTTCCCTCGAGTCCGGGAAGCGGGGGTTGTGGTGTGGTCCCGTCGATCGACATGGTCGCAACGTGGTCCTTGAGATCCATCGTCCCACCCCACCACAGGCCGGTCGGCTCGAGATCGGCGCCGCTACCGACCGGGGTCACCTCGCACAGCGCGGGGTGGATCGAGGTGCAGTGGTAGCACTCGTTGAAGTTCTCCACGATGACTTTCCAGTTGGCGGCGACGAGGTAGTTCTTCTGGTGCGCAACCGCCAGGCCTGCCGCGCGGTACGTGCCCAGGAGGTCGTTGAGGTTTCCCACGTGCTCTTCGAGAGCAGGCGCGGATCCGTCGACGTTGACGAATGCCCAACCCCCCCAGGTCTCGACCCGGATGGGTACGAGCGAGTAGTCCGCCTCATCCAAAGGGTTGGTGAACGTGGGGGCGGTCTTCAACGAGCCGTCCAACCGATAGGTCCAGGCGTGATATGGGCAGCGGATGAATCGGGTATCCCGCGCCTCTCCCACCGGCACCAACTCGTGTCCGCGGTGCCGGCAGACGTTGGAGAAGGCGCGAACGGTCTTCCCGTCCCGCGCCATCACGGCCGTCTCGTTTCCCACTTGGATTCCCCTGACCTGGCCCGGCTGCACCAGGTCGTCGACCCGGCCCACACAGAACCAGGTGCCGTTGAACAACCGATCATGTTCCCACGAAAACACCTCGGGTGAGTGGTATGCGGCGGCAGGAAGCCCGCTGCTGTGCCCGAATGGGGCGAGCGTGCCAGCTACTGCCTCGTGATCCAAGGGTGCGGGGTCCATCGCCCCACATCGTAGATCCCAGTTCCCAGTTCCCAGTTTCCAGCCCCGAGTACCAGTTCTGGCTTCCGAGACACGCTTGTCGCGGTCCTGCTGGGAACTGGAAGCGGGCGCAGCGAGCGAACTGGGAAACAGTTGCCAGATACCAGTTGCCAGTTCCCAGTTCCGCTTACCAAGTTCCGAGACACGCCTTGTCGCGGTCCTGCTGGGAACAGGAAGCGAGCGCAGCGAGCGAACTGAGAACGCGTTCCCAGTTTCCAGTTACCAGCCCCGACTTCCCACACACTTCGTGTTCCGTTCCTGCCGGGAACTGGAACCGAGCCAGCGAGCGAACTGGGAACTGGTGACTCTCCCCCTTAATCCACCTCCTATGTCCAGTCCCTGGGTAACCTCGCATCGGCCGGCGGGTGCGTAGGCGACGCGGGTTTCTCAATGCTCCGACTCGAAAACGTCACAAAGGTTTACGAAGGTGGCGTAGTCGCCGTCAAGGATGTCGCGCTCAACATCAACAAGGGCGAGTTCGTTTTCCTGGTCGGACCGTCCGGTTCCGGCAAGTCGACACTGATTCGGCTGATGATGCGGGACGAGCTCCCTACCAACGGCGACATATGGATCGCCGGGAAACATGCTTCCGCGTTATCGCCATGGAAAGTCCCACAGCTGCGGCGTTCCATCGGCACGGTATTCCAGGACTTCAAGCTCCTGCCCAACAAAACCGTGTACGAGAACGTCGCCTTCGCCATGGAGGTCACCGGCAAGTCGCGGACGGCCATTCACTCCCAGGTTCCCCAAGTGCTCAAGCTCGTTGGCCTGTCCGCGATGGCCGACCGCATGCCGCGAAGCCTCTCCGGCGGCGAGCAGCAGCGAGTGTCGATCGCCAGAGCATTCGTCAACCGACCGCTGATCCTGCTTGCCGACGAGCCGACGGGCAACCTCGACCCGGCAACGTCGGTTGGGATCATGCGCATCCTGGACCACATCAACCGGACAGGGACCACCGTGGTCATGGCAACCCATGACCACGCCATCGTGAACGCGATGCGGCGACGCGTCGTCCAGCTCGACCGGGGCAGGGTGATACGCGATGAGAGCCGCGGCGTGTACGGGGCCAGCGGAGCTACCGAGGACCGGGAGGAGCCGGTCGACCGAGCCGTGACCGACGACGACCGCACCACCAACCCTGCATCGGCCCAAACGGAGGTGGAGACAGCCGACACAGGCCAAACTCCCACTGAGAACAGGGTGGACGAAGCGATCTCCTCCGAACCGACCGAGGTCGTCGCCGAGGCCGCTGTGGAGGGAGACGGCGGATGACGGGCCTCTCCTACACACTGCGCGAAGCAGTCACCAACATCAGCCGCAACGGCCTGGTTGTTCTGGGTGCCGTGCTCGCCGTGTTCGTTTCGCTCACCCTCACCTTCGGGACGCTTGTGCTGGGGGAGGTCGTCCGGATCAACACCCTGCAATGGGCAGAAGACGTCAGGGTGAGCGCCTACATCCGCGACGATGTGTCGCCGAGCGGGATCACCGACCTGCAGACCGAGATGGAGTCGTGGCCCGAGGTCGACGAGGTGTTCTTCATGTCCAAGACAGCGTCTCTCGAGGAGGCTCGCATTCTGCTGGCGAACCGGCCGGCGGCGCTGCGGGTGATCGAGGACGACCCGAGCATCGTTCCGGCCTCGCTGAGGATCAAGCCGGTAAATCCAGACGACTATCAGACGATTGTGACCAGGGCCGAGGCGATGCCGGGGCTGCTGAGCGTCGAGTCTGCCGCAGAAGCGATCGACGGGATGATCTCGTTGCGCGACGGCCTCCAGATCATGTCCCTGTTTCTCGCAATCGCCCTCGGGATAGCTGCCGTTGCTCTGATCGCTAACACCATTCACATGGCGATCTACTCGCGCCGCGAAGAGATCGAGATCATGAACCTGGTCGGCGCCTCAAACTGGTTCGTACGCACACCGTTCCTCCTCGAAGGAGCGTTCGAGGGCTTCGTCGGGGCGGGCCTTGCGGTGCTCGTTGTCGTAGGGGGCCTCCGTATCGCATCGAATCAGCTCACAGAACTCCCGGATTGGATCAACATCGGGATCCAGTCCGATTACCTCGCTCGGAGTGGGGCACTCGTGCTGATCTTCGGGGTTGTCGCTGGCCTCGCAGGCAGTGGATTGAGTCTGGCGGTTCACAAGTACCTGCGGACATGAGCCCCAATCGGCGGCTGGTTGCCGCCCTTGCCGCCCTAGCCACACTCGTTGTCATCGCAGGCATGGTGCCCGCCGCCACCGCAGATGATCTGGATGACCAGCTTGACGACGTGAGGCATCAGATCGATGCCCTCTCCGAGCAGATCGACTCGGCCGCAGCCAACAGCACGAACCTCGCTGGGGATGTCAGGGCAGCCAGGGCGCGAATGGATGAGGTCGTCGCAACCATTGATGCCCTTGATGACGAGTTGGGCCTGGTCAGGGCCCAACTCGTCATAAAGGAAGAGGCGCTCAGGGAGGCGAGAACCGGCCTGCACGAGCAGTACCAGGTGTTGGCGATCACTCGCACCGAGCTTGCCGTTGCTCGGGCCGATGTCGCGGCCTGGGCCGTGGAGACCTACATGTCGGCCGGCACCGGGGTGCCGGAGATCGCGTTTTCGGCCACGGCGTGGAACGACCTGATCCTTGCCATCGGATATCTGGAGCGTGTAACCGAGAGTGGTGCGGTAGCCGCGCAACGATTCGAGGTCCTTCTCGCGGACGAGGAACGCACCGGGAGCGAGATCGAAGCGACGGAAGCCGCGCTGGCCGC
Source organism: Acidobacteriota bacterium (assembly GCA_022566415.1). Lineage (GTDB taxonomy): Bacteria > Actinomycetota > Acidimicrobiia > Spongiisociales > UBA5794 > JACZST01. The sequence goes on along the minus strand of JADFIY010000002.1, from coordinate 36,030 downwards.
TGAGGTCGTCTCGCTCGATGCGACCCGCGACGAGATGGAACGAGTCCAGGCCGAATTGGATGCCACACGCGTCGAGCTCGAGGCGGAGCTGGAGCGGCAGCGGTCGCTTTTGGCAGCTGTCGAGGCACAGATCGCCGAGCTCGACGGCGAGCTTGCCGCCCTGGAAGCGGAGGAGAACGGCATCCGGACGTTGATCGCCGAGCGGGCCACAACCGGTGGAAGGGCACCGGGCCAACTGGTCCGGCCGGTCCCGGGTGCGATCTCGTCGGGCTTCGGGCTTCGCTACCACCCGATCCTCGGTTATCCGCGGATGCACAACGGAATCGACATGAACTGCAACTCAGGGGATTCGATCGTGGCTGCCGAGGCGGGGACGGTGATTCTTGCAGGCGTCAAGGGCGGCTTTGGGAGGACGGTCATGGTCGACCACGGGGGCGGGATGGTCACCCTGTACGCTCATCAGTCGGGTTATGCGGTTTCCGCCGGTGACAAAGTGGGCGCCGGTGAGGTCATCGGATACTGCGGATCGACCGGGCTGTCGACAGGTCCCCACCTGCATTTCGAGGTCAGGCTCAGCGGCGATGCGGTGAACCCCGCCGGCTATTTCTAAGCCATGCTTGCTGGGCGGCTCGCAGTACGCTCGCCGCTGACTACGTCGTCTCTACGTCGCTTTCGAGAAGCGACTCGTTACGCTCGCCGGCATGGCCGAAGGTCGCAAGGTCGTTGGGAGAAATCGCCGTGCACGGTACGACTACGAGGTGCTTGACACCTTCGAGGCGGGAATCGTACTCACAGGGTCCGAGGTGAAGAGTCTCAGGGCCGGGCAGGTGCAGCTCAAGGATGCGTTCGCCTCACTCCACAACGGTGAGCTCTGGCTGGAGCATCTCCACATCGGGCCGTACAGCCACGCTTCGGTCGACGCCCACGAGCCGGAGCGACGAAGGAAGCTGCTGTTGCACCGACGGGAGATCGATCGGCTCGCCGGGAAGGTCAACGAACAGGGCCTGACGCTGGTGCCGCTTCAGATCTACTTCGTGCACGGCCTGGCCAAGGTCGAGCTCGCTCTGGCAAAGGGTCGGCGAACCTACGACAAGCGACAGAAGATCGCCGACCGGGAGCAGCAGCGGGAGATGGATCGCGCCCGCAGGCGTTAGCCGAGTCCGAGGTTCCTTTCTAGAGCGTGCACCGATAGGTGACAGGTCGTCTCGACAGAAGTGGAGCCATTTTTTCCGCTCTTGCCGCTTCGCGGCGGGCCGCTCGGGCCACGGCTCCGCAATGGGCTTCGCCGACGGAGACCGGATCGTGCCCCTTTTGCGGAGCGCCATTTTTTCCGCTCTTGCCGCTTCGCGGCGGGCCGCTCGGGCCACGGCTCCGCAATGGGCTTCGCCAACGGAGACCGGATCGTGCCCCTTTTGCGGAGCCTCCTAGCGCTTGCGCGCGACTATGCGCGCCTGGTGGCGATCTTCGATGGTCCATCCTTCGGCGTAGAACCGAAGGTCGAGGCCGCGGACCAGGTCGGGGGCTTCGCCTTGCTCGAGGAGGTAGGCCAGCGGCGGACGTTGGTGGCGATCCAGATTGCGTTCTGTGGAGATAGCGAAAGCGAGCAACCCACCGTCGCTGAGATGGGCGATCATTGTGGGGAACAGCCCTCGGTCGAGGTAGTGAACCACCAGGATGAGGTCCCATGGACCCTCTGGGAACAGGTCGCTCTCCAGATCGGTCTCGATGGTGGTGATCCGCTCATCGTCGACCTGGGACAGCGCGACAGGTGAGAAGTCGACGAGGGTGACCTCCCAGCCTCGATCCGCCAGCCACACGCTATTCCTTCCACGTCCTCCGGCGACATCGATGGCCCGCCCGCCGTCTGGGAGGAGCGGTGCGAGCTCGACGGTCACGAAGGCGGACGGCATGCCCGGTGTGTCGTTGCTGCGGTGGCGCTCGTCCCATGCATCGCTGCTCACCCTGCTATCGAAGCACAATCGGGACGTCGCTTCGAACGCTACAATGTACCCAAGAACGCGTCTCGCGTTCCCCTTCGGGGGTGACATGGTTTCGACTGTGAGGGTTGAGGCGCCGGAAGCGAGCCGAGATCCCCGGAACCTCGTTAAAGAACCGGGAACAACCATAAGTGCCGAAGACAACTTCGCACTCGCTGCCTAACTAAGCGGCGTGTCCGCCCGGAGGGTGCCTGCCTCGCCGGAATCGGGCAACGCAATGCAGGATGCTCCCGCCGGGGTGCCGGGACCGGCGGGGTAAGACAATTCCGGCTAGGGCCCAGGAGAAGTTGCCGACGGCGTCTCCAGGGTTCCGAAAGCTCGCTGTCGGCTGCGCTCGGAGATGCCGACGCTGAAACCTCATGGGACGGGGGTTCGATTCCCCCCACCTCCACCGCTCTTCTTCGTCGTACGTGCTTACGGGCTCACTGAGTGTGTCTCCAAGCACGTGCGAGGCTCAGGATGGCCGCGGCGCCTCAACGGTGAAGACGTGCGGCCTGCGTAGAGTCTCCCCGTGACGAACTGTCCATCCTGCGGCAAAGAGAACGTGGAAGACGCGGTCTTCTGCGCCTACTGCGGCACGTCTCTCACCACGACGACAACCGAGGAGCGGCGGTTCCTCACCATCCTCTTTGCCGATCTGGTCGGGTTCACCGCCGAGTCGGACGAAGCCGACCCCGAGGATGTCCGCGCCCGGCTGACCCCGTACCACCAGCGGGTTCGAGAGGAGATCGAGCGTTTCGACGGCACCGTGGAGAAGCTCATCGGCGATGGTGTGATGGCGGTCTTCGGCGCACCGACCGCCCACGAAGACGACCCGGAGCGCGCGGTCAGGGTGGCGCTCCGTATCCAGGCCGCGGTCGATGAGATGAACGAGGAACGTGAGGGCCTCGACTTGTCGGTGCGGATCGGGATCAACACCGGCGAGGCCATGGTCACCACCGGCGGGCAGGGGGAACACATCGTCGGCGACGTGGTCAATACCGCTTCCCGCCTCGAGTCGATAGCACCGCCCGGCGGAGTCGTTGTCGGCGAGGCCACCCATCGCGCCACCGAATTGGTCATCGAATACGAGGATATGGATTCCGTGGAGGTCAAGGGCAAGGCCAAACCGCTTGTGGTGTGGCGGGCGATCGAGCCCCGCGGCCGGTATGGCGTCGACGCCGCCGTCCGGGCGCCCACCCCGTTCCTAGGGCGGGACTCGGAGATGAGCCTGCTCACCGAGATTTACCGCCGTGTGATCGACGACGGAACACTCCAGCTGGTGACGATCGCCGCCGCCCCGGGCGTTGGGAAGTCGCGGCTGGTCAACGAGTTCTGGCAATGGGCCGACGATCAGCCGGAGATCGTGTGGTGGCGTCAGGGTCGCAATCTCCCTTATGGCGAGGGGATCACCTTCTGGGCGCTCGGCGAGATCGTCAAGGGACAAGCAGGGATCCGAGAGTCGGACAGCCCGGAGGTCGCGAAAGAGAAGCTGGCAACGGCGTTGGAGGCCCTCACCACCGATGTCAGCGACCGTGAGTGGCTCTCGGCCCAGCTGGGCCCACTGGTGGGCGCCGGTGGCGACGTGCAGAGCGGTGACCGCTCTGAGGCATTCACCGCGTGGCGTCGATTCCTCGAAGATATGGCCGCCGTTCAACCGCTGATCATGGTCATCGAGGACTTGCACTGGGCGGACGCAGCACTGGTGGAGTTTCTCGAGGACCTGCTGGTGTGGTCGGCGGATGCACCGATCATGGTCATCTGCACCACCCGTCCCGAGCTCTATGAAGCACACCCGGCATGGGGCGGCGGCCAGCGGAACTCGACGACGATGGCGCTGTCGCCGTTGAGCGACGAGCACATCGCCAAGCTGCTTTCCACGCTGCTCGAACAGACCGTGCTCCCCGTCGAGACCCAGCGAACGCTGCTCGAGCGCGCCGGCGGGGTTCCTCTGTATGCCGAGGAGTTCGTCCGCATGTTGAACGACCGTGGCATGTTGCATGGCCACGCCCAACTGGACGAAGCGTCGCAAGAATCCATCCCGGTCCCGGAGACGGTGCAGGCTTTGATCAGCTCCCGCCTCGATCTGCTGTCGGAGGAAGAGAGCCGCGCCATCGAGAACGCTTCCGTGGTGGGAAAGGTCTTCTGGGAAGGCGCCCTCACCGCCACCAGTGGGAGCCGCGAGGTGCGAGGCGCCCTGCGCCGACTGGTGACCAGGGAGTGGATCCGGCCGGTGCGCAACTCGTCGGTGGAGGGTGAGCAGGAGTATGCCTTCTGGCACGCCCTCACCCGCGATGTGGCTTATGGGAGAATCCCGCGGGCGGCGCGGGCACGCAAGCACCGGACGGTTGCGGAGTGGATCGAATCGAGCGCGGGGGAGCGGGCGTCGGACCATGCCGAGCTGCTCGCTCATCACTATGTGAGTGCCCTCGAGATCGCCCGGGCCGCCGGCGAGGTGGATACCGCACAGCTCAGGGAGCAGGCGACCCGTACCCTCGAGATGGCCGGCGACCGTGCGCTTCCGCTCGACACGACGCGGGCATGTGACTATTACCAGAAGGCCCTGGACCTGATGGGCCCCGGCGATGCGGCATACCCCGGCGTGTTGCTCAAGGCCGGTGAGGCCATGGGAGACGCCGGAATCGGGTCGCCCATCGAGCTTTTCGAGAAGGCTGCTTCTCTCGCCAAGGCAAATGACGACCGGCTCACCGCAGGCAACGCGCTGCGATTGACCCACCTGTCGCGGTGGTTCACCTCGGGGACCGGCGCCGGTACCGGGGCACTCGACGAGGCCATCGACCTGCTCGAGTCGGAGCCCCCTTCGGGCTATCTGGCGGATGCGTACATGACCCGGGCCGGTAACTACATGTTGCAGGGTCGGACCGAGGAGCAGCTCGAATGGTCGGAGCAAGGTCTCGCAGTCGCCGACGAGTTGGACTTGGAGCCGGCGAGGGCACGCGGCCTCTCCGTCAGAGGCATCGCCCGTTTTCACCTGGGCGACGTGGATCGCGGAATGGCCGATCTGCGACAATCGCTCGCGCTCGCCCAGACAACGGCGGTTTCGGCGCGGCAGCTCGTCATTGCCCACATCAACCTGGCGGACCATACGTGGTTGGCAACCGGGGCGGCTGAGGCGCTCGAGATCTACGAGCGCGGCATCGAGGTCGTAGAAGCAAGGGGGGCTCAGGCCGACTGGGCCAAGGCCGAGTCGATGTGGGTGTTGTTCGATCTAGGCCGCTGGGCGGACGTGCTGGCTACGAGCGACTTTCTTGTCGAGCATTGGGAAGAGGGTTCCTCGCAATACCGGCCATGGGCGCAAAGTTATCGAGCCTTGATCCAGGTATGGAGGGGTGAGGTCGCGGAGGCTGAGGAGTTGCAGGCCGACTATCTCCCGGCGCTGCGCGAGATTGGAGACTTGCAGCTGCTGGGCCCGGCGCTCCTCATTTCGGCGCAGATCGAGCTGGCCCGGGGTGAGCCGGCACGAGGCGGAGCATTGCTGGATGAGTTCATCTCGATCACGGAAGGGCGGGCAACGATCTACCGCGGTTTGCACCTCGCCGAGGCCGTGCGGCTGCTAGTCGCGGTCGGCGAGATCGAGAACGCTGAGGACCTGGCCAGCGCCCCTGCGGCTCCGGGCTCCCGGTGCCGTATCGGTCGCGACGCGGCCAACGCCGTTTTTGCGGAGGAGGCGGGTGAGATCGAGAAGGCTCTGCACCGGTACGAGCAGGTCGCCCGAGAGTGGGCGCACTACGGCTATGTCTTGGAACATGCCCTGGCGCTGTACGGAGCGGGGCGATGCCTGGCCGGCCTCGGGCGACTCGACGACGCGGCGGACCGATTCGCCGAAGCCAGGACTCCGCTTGCGGGTCTTGGCGCGCTGCCGACCATCGCCGAGATCGACGAGGTCGGCGACCAGGCTGCCGCCTTGTAGCGAGCATCAGCGGCGGGCGACGATCCCATCACAGTTGGCGCATACTCGGTAGTCGCCTATCTGCGTCATCGGTCGGTGACATGAGCTACACGACACCGCTCCTCCCCGTCGCTCCTTCCAGACGGTGACGCCGGCGGCGGTGCCGACACCGATGGTCAGTGCGACGACGACGACGGCGAGCAAGAGCGTCGCCGCCCCGATAGGCCCGCCGATGGCTCGAGTCATCGCCAGCAACACGAGAGTTGCTGCTCCGCCGCCGACCGCGATGTGTAGAACACCCATTGTCTTGGTGACAGGATGACTCATGCCGGGCATCTGGGCAAGCACATATCGCCGGCGCCCGAAACACGTCGCACCTGCGAAACTCATGGCGAAGAGGGAGGTTCGAATGGCGGCGAAGACGCCGGGCCTGGTCTGTGCCCATCACCACCTGTATTCGACCCTGGCTCGGGGTATGCCCCCGCCTCCGAAGACCCCAACCAACTTCCAGGAGATCCTCGAGCAGATCTGGTGGCGCCTCGACGCCGCCCTCGACCTCGAGATGATTCGCTGGTCCGCCATGCTCGGGGCTCTCGAGGCCCTGGAGTCGGGCACAACGGCGATCGTCGACCACCACGAGTCCCCAAACGCCATCGAGGGCAGCCTCGACGTCATCGCCGCGGCTTGTGCCGAGGTCGGGGTGAGAGTGCTCTGTGCCTATGGCATCACCGACCGAAACGGGGCGGAAGGGGCAAAGCGCGGCCTCGAGGAAAACGAGCGCTTTATCAAGGCAGGAGGAAACGGCCTGGTCGGCATCCATGCTGCATTCACTTGTAGCGACGAGTCCCTGAGATCCGCAGCGGCCCTCGCCGACGAGCTCGGGGTCGGGGCCCACATCCACGTCGCCGAGGGGGTCGGCGACATCGAGGCCCCTGACCGGCTCGATGGGTTGACCAGCGACGCCTGGCTGCTCGCCCACTGCGTCCACCTCCCAACCAACCACAGCCTTCGCGGCACGATCCTCCACAACCCGATGTCGAACCTGAACAATGAGGTCGGCTACGCCAAACCTGCCCGGTTCACCAACCCGGTGGCCCTCGGCACCGACGGGATCGGCGGTAACGTCGTCGAGTCCTTCCGGCTCGCCTACGTGATGCAACGCTCGGTCGACGTCACCTGCGGCCCGGACACTGCATGGTCGTGGCTGGAGACCGGCTGGGATCTCATGCCAGAGGCCCGCACCGACGAAGTCACCTGGTCCTATGACCCGATGGACCCCTGGCACATCGCCTTCACCCCTGGGATCCGGCCCCTCGAGGTCAAGGTCGATGGCGAGATCGTCTACACCGACGGCGCACCGACCCGCGTCGATGCCGCCGAGGTGCGAGCCAGGGCAGCGGAGCAGGCCGAGCGTCTGCACGCCAGACTGTGATGAGCTAGGAGCAGCCATGGGCGACCGATTTCGCCAAATCTCGATGGAGGCGCTCACCGACTGGGTGGTTGATGAGCTGGAGCAGAAGGACCAGCTCTTGGGCGCCGCAGGAACGTTCGTCGCCGACCCGGAGGTTTGAGCCACCCATGATCGCCGGATACTCTGGCACCCCGCTCAGCCGCAAGCTCGGCATCACGGCCGGCGATCGGGTCGGGACGTTTGGGTCGCCGCCGTCGTTTACGGAGCTGCTCGACCCGCTCCCGACGGGCGCAGCGCTCGTCCGCTCGCCGCGAGCGCCATGTCCGGTACTGGTCGTCTTCGCCACCACGGCTGCCGAGCTGGAATCGCGCTTCACCCGAGCCATCGGGTTGCTCCCATCCGACGGGGGGTTGTGGGTGGCCTGGCCAAAACAGACAACCGGTATCGACACCGAGCTCGACTTCGGCGTGGTCCAAACCCTGGGGTTGGACGCTGGCCTTGTTGACAACAAGGTGGCCGCGGTCGACGCCACCTGGTCCAGTCTCAGGTTCGTGGTGCGGACGAAGGATCGCGAAGGTTGGTCACCCCCGATCTAGGAAACTACGACCGCGGTATCACCACGACGCGGTCGATGTCGGGGTCGGCGACGACTTGTGTGGTGAGGTCTCTGGCAGCTTCGATGTCGTCCGATCCGACCTTGGTCACGGCGACGACGACCCTGGCGTTTGGGGGAACCTCCTTCATTCCACCCGCAGCGCTCGTAAGTACCCGCGCCACGTCTCTCGGACCGAGGTGGTAGGTGAGCGGTCGCTCCAGGATGGCCGCCACGCGTTCCGGGCGGTGGCAGGCGGTGGCTATCGAACGTCCGATGGCATCGATCCCGGTGACGACGACGACAACGGTCGACGCCGATGGTATGACCGGCTCGAACTGGGAAGGAGCCTTGAGTGACCGGCCCCTGGCTCCGTCGGCTTCTACCAGGATGTAGTCGGCCGACGTGGACGAGAACATTGCGTTCACCTCTGCCGGGGACGGCCCGGTCATCTTCGACTCCGCCCCGCGGTGTACGACGTACACCACCCCTCCCCGTTCGAGATTCGCTTCGACCGCCCCGCCGGGGTCGACCACAGGGGACTCGACCTCATCGGTGCTCATCCTCGTCGTGGTGGTGATCACCACGCGGTGTCCGGCGTCGGCCAGCTCACGGCCGAGCTTGAGCATCAGCGTGGTTTTGCCACCCGCTCCGACGAATGAGACCAAATCACGCTCGCCCAGGCCGAGTCGGTCCGTCAACGATTCGCCTACCGCTGGTGCAACCACGTCATCACCACCTCGAGGACTCCGCCGGCGACGGACAGAGACTTGTCCGAGATCTCGAACCATGTCAATAGGTGTGCCCTCGGATCGATATCGCCAATCTTGAGACCATTTCTGACCGGGCCGGGGGCGATCAGGCCCCGAACCACGCCGGCGATCGGTGCAGGCACTCTGCCTTCGCCGATCCGGCCGAGGGTCTGTTGCGCGGTGACCAGCTCTCCGATCTCGACGTCCCACTCGACGCTGCCGTCGGCGGTGGCCCGGACCACACGGCCCGAGGACTCACCGCCTACCCGGCCAGGAACCCCGGTATCCGCTTCCGCCGCACCTTCCCAAATCACACGCCCGAGATGGTGCCCCCGGTTGGTCTCAACCACGGCGTCGCAGTTGTCACCAGCGACAAAGCCGGGACCAAGGCCGATCACCAGAGGCGCCATACCCCGGGTGGTGTCGAGAGGCTTCTTGGCGAGCCGAGCGTCGACGACAACGGAAACCGCAGTCGGGAACTGCGGAATGGTTTCGCTCACCAGCACGGCAACCGCGTCTGCCGTGGCCCCGATGGCGTCGTTTGGTGTGTCGACGAGCACCGCCTCGACATTTTCGACCACGATGGTTCCCTCGGTAACCGCGGTGGAAAAAGCGACGGTGCGTCGCACCGTGAGCGGCCGCGGAATTTCGAGAACAACGACGGGAAACCCTGCTCGGTTGAGCCGCCACGCCGTGCCCGTCCCAATGTCCCCGCCACCACGCACGACGACCAGGTTCTCCGGCATCAGTCGTCTTCTTGAATGATTGCCGAACGGGTCTCCTTGATGATCTCAGAGAGGATCGATACTGCGATCTCCTCAACGGTCTCGGCACCGAGCTCGATGCCGACCGGGACGTGGATTCGATCGAGAGCGGCCTCGGCGAGGCCGTTTTCGACGAGCTGTTGCTTGGTGGTGATCCAGCGCCGCTCGCTGCCCATGACGCCGATGTAGCGGGCCGGGGTCTCCAGCAGCCGGGGGATGGCGTCCAGGTCGATGTCGACGCTCCTGGAGACGACCACAACCGAAGTGTCTTCGGTGACCGGCGCCGCGGCGAGGGCAGCGGCAACGGAGCCGGCAATTCGCACGTCGACATCAGGCAGCGCCTCCTCGCTGACCCGTTCGGCTCGGTCGTCGCTCGCGATCGTTCGATAGCCAAGCCAGTGGGCGAGGTCGACGACGGCCGCACCAACGTGGCCGATGCCGATGACAAAGATGGTGTGTGGGGGCATGTACGGCTCCAGGTAGACGGTCAGCTCTCCACCGCAAACGCCGGGGTCCCCCCGATCGGGGTCGACAAGGGCGTATGTCTCCAGACGAGTCTTGCCGGTGCGCAGCGCTTCGAGTGCGTCCTCGATCACCCGCGACTCCAGCTCGCCACCGCCGATGGTCCCCGACTGCTCACGCTGGGAGTAAATGAGCATCTTGGTACCGGAGTGGCGTGGCACCGATCGTCTGGTGGCAACGATGGTGGCGAGCACGACCGGCCGTCGCTCGGCTATTGCCGTCGACATCTCGGCAAGCAGCGGTTGATTTGCTGTCACGACTTGGTCACACCGATTGCAGCGCTCGCCAGACCCGTTCCGGCGTGAGGGGAATGGCGTCGATTCTGGCGCCGGTGGCGTCGGCGATGGCGTTCCTCATTGCCGGCGCAACCCCGTCCTTCGGGATCTCGGCGATGGCCTTGGCACCGAACGGTCCACTCTTTTCCATGGTCTGTACCAGGATGGCTTCGATGCGTGGCATCTCGTCCGCACGGTAGATCTTGTATGGGCCGAACCTGGCGTTGACCATCCGGCCGTCTTCGTCGTACGCCATCTCTTCGCAATGGCCGTAGCCGAGCGCCTGAATCATTCCACCCTCGACCTGGCCGGAGGCGGTGACCGGGTTGATCGGCACCCCGCAGTCGACGGCCATGACCAGCGAGGTGACCGTCACCTGGCCGGTGTCGATGTCCACTTCGATCTCGGCGAATTGGGCTGCGTATGGCGGAGGCGACTCGGGGGAGACGTACGACGCCGTACCCATGATCTGGTGCTGCTGCTCTTGGTGCAGTGTGGACAGCGCGATTTCTTCGATGCTCACCGATCGCCCGTCTGTTGACCAGGCGTTTCCGTCGTGCAGGTCGATCTCGCCGACCGTGGTATCGAGGATGCGGGCGGCACGGTCGACCACCTGGCTCCGCGCCTCTTCGGAGGCGTGCTTCACCGCCATGCCTGAGATGTAGGTGGTGCTTGAGGCATAGGCGCCGGTGTCGAACGGCGTCATGTCGGTGTCCGCGGCGTAGACGAGGATGTCGTCGAGAGGAACGCCCAGTACCTCGGCGGCGATCTGGCCGAGCACGGTGTCCGCTCCCGTCCCAAGGTCGGTGGCGCCGACCAGCAGGTTGAACGAGCCGTCATCATTGATCTTGATGCTGGCGGCTCCCATGTCGAGGCCGGGGATGGCGGTGCCGTGCATACACATGGCGAATCCGAGGCCGCGCCTGATATGGGGCCGGTCGGAGGGAGCGCGCCATTCCGGATCGCTCCTGCGGTCCCAGCCTATGGCTCGCTGACCTTGTGCTACGCACTCCTCGAGGCCGCTGGAAGTGATCACCGGCACCACTGCCTCGTCGACGTCGCCGCCCTCGCTGAGGAGGGGGGCGATGTCGATGGGGTCGCCGACCGTGGTCCAGTTGAGGCGCCGGAACTCGATAGCATCCATGTCGAGGGCAGCGGCAATATCTTCCATGTGCGCTTCGAGAGCGAACAGCGCCTGCGGGGCTCCGTAGCCGCGGTAGGCACCGGGCACCGGGATGTTGGTGTAGACCACATCGCAGCGGAAGCGCTTATTTGGGCAGTTGTACGAACTGAGGCCGCGTAACCCTGAGACCATCTGCACGGTGAGCCCATGGGTGCCATAGGCGCCGGTGTTGGCGAGGATGCGCATTTCCTGGGCGACGAGCCGACCGTCCTTGGTTACCCCGGTCTTGTAGGTCACGGTCTGGGGATGCCGGGTCCTGCTGGAGACGAACTCCTCGTGGCGGGTCAACTCGAGTCGCACCGGCTTACCGGTCGCCATCGTCAGGTGACCGACGATGTCTTCGATCAGCATCTCTTGCTTGACCCCGAAGCCACCACCGATGCGTGGTTTGATGATGCGGATCTTCTTCACGGCGAGGCCGAGGAGCGGGGCCACCATCCGCCGAGTGTGGAACGGCACCTGGGTCGAGGTTCTGATCACCAGGCGCTCGTCGCTGTCCCACCACGAGATGGCGATGTGCGGCTCGATCGGGGCGGGTTGTACCTGGTGCACCCGCAGGGTTTGCTCGAACACACGATCGGCCTCGGAAAAGGCGGCATCGACGTCGCCGCTGTCGGCGGCGATGTGGTGGACGATGTTTCTGGAGGCATCGTGGGCGCCCTCCATGTCTGGCTCGTCGTGGATCACCGGTGCACCCTCGGCAATGGCGTCACTCTCCTCGAACACTGCAGGGAGCACCTCGTAGGTGACGTCGATGAGGTCGAGGGCGGCCAGCGCGATCTCCGGGGTATCGGCGGCGACTGCGGCGACCCGGTCGCCGACGTAACGGACCTTGTTGTCGAAGCTCACCTGGTCGTAAGGGAGCGGGTTGGGGTAGCTCTGCCCGCCGGACGCGTACCGAACCCTTTTGACGTTCTCGTGATGGAGCACGGCTCGCACCCCGTCGAGCTCACGGGCCTTGGAGTCGTCGATGGCAACGATCCGGGCATGGGCGTGTGGGCTGTACAGCACCTTGGCGTGGAGCAGGCCCCGAATCTCGATGTCGTCGACGAAGGCCGGGTACCCCTTGGCCAGCTTGAGGGCATCCACCTTCGGTTCCGGTTGGCCGACGACGCTGGTCTGTGGGACCTCGGGGCTGGGTACGATGCGTGGGGAGAGCACGGGAAGACCGTCAAGATCCGCCGCCCCCTCGTGGGCGAAAAGCGGTTGGGTGAGCGGCGCCACGCGCTCGATCGCGACGTCTTCGACCTCTTCGCCGCGCATGGCTGCGGCGGCTCGGAGGATGGCGTGGACCGGCCGGATGTAGCCGGTCTCCCGGTCGAGGACCCCGGTCAGAGCGTCGCGCACCTCGGCCTCGGTTGGGCTGGCTTCGACGTCGAGCAGTTCCTTGGCGGCCAGGATCTGCGCCGGCGTCGAGTACCCCGATTGCATGGCCCCGCTCTCGATGAATGCGGTTTGGATGGGATGGATGCTCCCCGGCTTGGCCAGGCCCTCGATCGTCTCGATCCGGTGTCCGTCGACCTGGGCGGCGAGCAGAATCTCCGCCGAGACCAGCTTCCCGTCGACGAGCACTGCCGCCGCACCGGTCTCGCCGGTTTCGGCGCCGAACCGCACGCTGAAGAACCCCTCCCTACGCAGCACTCGGCGGAGCGAGTCGTGGGGCTCGCAGTCGAGCGTCATCGGCTCACCGTTGATGGTGACGTTGATCTTCATATGGATTCACCGACCGCGGTGATCACGCGAGCCGCCAGGGTCTCGGCGAGATGGCGCCGGTATTCGGTGGTGCCGCGGAAGTCTCCTGGCGGGTCGAACGCGGTGAGCTCGCCGACATCGACGAGCACGGGGAATGCCGCGATCCCGGTCAGGGCGAGATGCACCGCCCCATCGTCGGTGCGCCGCGCCACCGCCATCACGATCGGCCGGTCGGCGGGGGTGCGCCCTGTCCGTTGTGCTTTCGCGGCCCCTCCGCGCTCGATGGTGACACCGGTGATGATCCCGGGCGTCGGTGTTGCGAGGTAGTCGGGGAGAGCGACCGTTTGCGGTCCGTCGCCGGTGACGATCGTGACCCTGGTGTCGTGGACGAGCAGGCCGGCAACCAGCTCGCTCTCCGGATCCCGCGATGCGATGGTTCCTCCCAACGTTGCCGCGTTGCGAATCGTGTTCGGAGCCTCGCGTCTGGCGAGGTCACGCAGGATCAACGGCACCAGATCGGACTCGACGAGGTCCCTGATGCGTGCCATCGCACCGATGGCGATGCGGTCGTTGTCGAGACCGATGGTGTCGAGGTCAAGGTCCTGGAGGTCGACGACCGCCGTTGCTGTACCGGCGGGGATCAGCGAGGGGATCAGCGATGTGCCCCCAGCGAGGACCGCGGCGTCGTCCGACTCCAGCAGAGAGAGAGCGTCCTCGAGCGTTGTGGGTCGGTGGTAGGTGCGGATCACGGTCGAGATCGCTCCTCTCAGGCGCGCATAGCGACGGTTTTCCACATTCTACCGATGCCGGTGTTCTCATCAGATGCGGGCTGCGTCAACGATTGGAGTCGAGCGGCCCATCAAGGTCTGGGAGTCACCGCCGATCATTGGTTCATGACCCGTTGGGCATTGTTCCTGCTCCCGGCGGTCCTCGTCACCGCCTGTGCGACAGCTCGCGCCGAAACCAGCGATTGGGCCACCGACCTCGCGGCAACCGTTGCCACCAGCACCACCACGGGGGTCGCGACGGCACGGGTCCCCCCCGGAGCTACGTTCGTTGCAAGCACGACCGATGGTGCCGGTACGGTCGCAGCTCGAGCCGCTGCGGTCCAAGCCTTACCCGGCGTTGTTATCCCCCGACCCGCTGGGTTTCCCTCGATCGATGAGCTGGAGCCGCTCGTTGGCGCCTTTGGGATGCCGCACCCGCGTGCTCGGATATCGAGTTCCCTTGCGGCTGTCGATGGGCTCGAAGTACTGGTGGGGCAAGGGCTCGATACAAGCCAGCTCAACCAGCAAATGACCATCACCTACTTCGATGGGCTCGTCATCTGGGACGCACCGTCGGGATACCGCCAGATCGCGGTGCCGGGGTTCGGAACGATGTACCCAGAGGAAGACGGAACCTGGCACGAGGCAGTTGGGTTCGAATGGCCGGTGTTCGGACCTCTTTCCGATTGGTCGATGGCACAAAGCGCCGCCGCGTTGGTGCTCGACGCCCAACCCGAAATCGTGGGCTACGAGCGGGTGGCTGATACGGCAACCGTTCGGTTGGCTCTTGTTGATGGCGGGGACCGAGCGGACGTCTGGCTTGACGAAACCGGGGCGGCGCTGCGCATCGTGCAGGACTTCACCGGCCCCGATGGCCAATCCCGCTGGGTGGGTGTGTGGAATGTGGAGACACTATCGCCCGAGCTCACCGGACCGCTCCCGTTCGATCCGAGCTCGTTGGGCGGCGATCACTAGTTCGTCGTTGCCGCGACCGGCGAAGCTCTACTGTTGGCGCCCGTGAGCAGCCTTCTGATCAAACACACCACCGTGCTGGCGACGATGGATGATGCGGGCACCGAGATCGATGATGGGGGCCTGTATGCGGTAGACGGATGGATCGAACAGGTCGGGCCGACCGTGGACCTTCCCGACGATGCCGACGAGGTGCTCGATCTCTCCGGCCACGTTGTCCTGCCCGGGCTGATCAACACCCACCACCACTTTTATCAAACGCTGACCAGGGCGGTACCCGGCGCCCAAGACGCCGGTCTGTTCGACTGGCTGCGCGCCCTGTATCCGATCTGGGCGCGGATGACCCCGGAAGACGTTTCGCTCTCAACCCAGGTCGCCCTCGCCGAGCTGGCATTGTCTGGATGCACCACCTCGTCGGACCACCTTTACTTGTATCCCAACGGCTCATCGTTTGAAGACCAGGTAGAGGCTGCGGAGGCGATCCCGCTCCGGGTCCACCTGGCCCGGGGATCGATGTCACTCGGGGAAAGCGACGGCGGGCTGTCACCGGACTCGGTCGTCGAGAGCGAATCGGTCATCCTTTCCGAAACCCAGGTAGCGATTGAGACGTTTCATGATCCCGAACCGGGCGCCATGTTGCGCGTCGTCGTCGCCCCGTGCTCGCCGTTCACGGTGACGACCGATCTGATGCGGGAGGCTGCCGCCCTGGCCCGGGCGTACGGAGTACATCTGCACACGCACGTGGCCGAGACCCTCGACGAGGAGCAGTTCTGTTTTGGGCTCTGTGGGATGCGGCCCGTCGAGCTGATGGAAGATCTGGGCTGGGCCGGAGAAGACGTGTGGTACGCCCACGGCGTCTTTGTCGACGACGCCGAGATCGCCCGTATGGCGTCGGCGGGCACCGGCGTGGCCCACTGCCCGACGTCCAACATGCGCCTCGCCTCGGGCATAGGCCCGCTGCGCAAGTATCTCGCCGCCGGGGTGAGGACCGGGTTGGGGGTCGACGGTTCGGCGAGCAACGATGGCAGCCATCTGCTTGGCGAGGCCCGTCAGGCAATGCTGCTCGCCCGGCTCGACGCCGCCGGTGAGGAAGGCCCCCTTTTTTCGGCCCGCGAGGCGCTGCGGCTGGCAACGAGAGGGTCGGCCGCCGTGCTCGGCCGGACCGACGTCGGTTCGCTCGAGCCCGGCAAGGCCGCCGACTTCACCGCGATCTCCCTGGACCGGGTCGAGTACGCCGGAGCCCTGGGCGATCCGCTGGCCGCGGTGCTGTTTGCCGCTCCGGTCGCTGTCGACCACACCTACGTCCACGGACGTGCGGTGGTGACCGAGGGGGAGATCGTAGGCATCGACCTGCCGCAGTTGCTGGAGCGGCACAACGCGGCGGCCAATCGGCTGTTGGGCTAGCTCTTCTCGCTGAGACGGGGTGTGACGAAGGGTCGGCTAGGTTTACGCCAATGGACTTCTTGGCTGCTGGTGATCTATCAACCGCGCTCGATGCGAGGGCCGAGCACCCTGAGGCAGAATTGCTCGCCGGGGGCACCGACCTCATGGTGGAGGTGAATCTCAGCTATCACCGCCCAGCCGGAGTCATCGCGGTGCGCAGTTGCGAGGAGCTGCTGGAGTGGGAAGGTCGGCGCATCGGGGCTGCGGTGACCTGGGCGCGTCTCGAGGACGGTCCGCACCGAGCCCTCGCTCAACTCGCCCGGACCATCGGATCGCCGCAGATCCGTGCCGCCGGCACCCTGGGTGGCAACGTGGCGACGGCGAGCCCGGCGGGGGATGGGCTGCCCTGGATCGCGGCGATCGATGCCGAGATCGAGGTCGCCTCGCAGAGGCGTGGTACCCGGATCATCGCGTGGGACGAGTTCTTCGTCGGGGTGAAAGAGACGACGCTCGCTCCCGACGAGATCATCACCGCGATTCTCCTGCCCGAGCACATGCCGGTCTCCCAGGAGTTCGCCAAGGTTGGGGTTCGCAATGTGATGGTGATCGCCATGGTGAACTGCGTTGTTGCCCGAGGCGAAGACGGGTTCCGGGTGGCGCTGGGCTCGGTGGCACCCGTGCCGATCCGCGCCTACCGAGCAGAGGAGATGATCAACGCGGAGACATCGATCTCCGATGCGGCGCTGACAGAGTTCGCCCGCATCGTCTCCGACGAGGTTCGACCGATCTCCGATCACCGATCGACGGAGGCCTATCGGAGACACGCTTCCGGGGTCCTCGCCCGCCGCCTGGTGGAGAGGTGCCTGGCCGCATGATCGTCACCTTCACCATCAACGGAGAGGAACGCAGCGCCACCGTCGCAGGGTGGGAGAGCCTGCTGACGGTGCTCCGCGACAACCTCGGTCTTGCCGGATCCAAGAACGCCTGCGAGCAGGGTGAGTGTGGGTCGTGTTCGGTGATCGTCGACGGCGCCAACCTGTGCTCTTGTCTCGTCATGGTGGGCGATTGTGAAGGGACGACGATCACAACGGTCGAGGGGATCGCCCACGGCAGCGTCCTACACCCGATCCAACAGGCGATCCTCGACGAGGGCGGGGTGCAATGTGGCTTCTGCACCCCAGGCTTTGTCATCACCGCCGCCCATCTGTTCGCAGCCAACCCCAACCCCGACGAGGAAGCGATGCGAGAGGCGTTCTCCGGCAACATCTGTCGCTGCACCGGCTACGGAGCGCTGCTCCGCGCCTTCGACCGGCTGGCGGGGGACGGCACATGACCGTCGGCACCAAGGAACGCGTTGCCGCCGGGATCGGTGAGAACGCGCCGCGGCCGGACGGCGTCGCCAAGCTCAGCGGCAACTTCGCCTACGGCTCAGATCTGTGGATTGACGGCATGCTGTGGGGGGCCACGCTGCGCAGCCCGTATGCGCACGCCAGGTTGGTCGAGCTCGACATCACCCCCGCCGTGGTCATGTCCGGCGTCAGGGCGGTCCTCACCCAGGACGACGTTCCCGGCCGTCCCACCTTCGGCCAGGTGGAGCCGGATCAGCCCGTATTGTGCGATGGCGTTGCCCGGTATTGGGGAGAGCCGGTTGCGATCGTGGCCGCCGATGACCAGGAGACGGCCAGGGCCGCGGTTGAGGCGATCATCGTCGAGTGGGAGCCGCTCCCACCGGTCACCGACCCCGACCAGGCGAGAGCGGCGGGGGAGACCTATCGCGACATGGTGATCCGCCGCGGTGACGCCGACGCCGCAGGGTCGGTGGTGATCGAGGGTGAGTACGAGACCGCCATCCAGGATCAGGCCCCGCTCGGCCCCGAAGCGGGGTTGGCGATCCCGGATGGCAGCGGTGGGGTGGATCTCCATGTGACCAGCCAGTGGATCCACATCGACCACGCCCAGATCATCGCCAGCCTCGGCATGGAGCCCGACGACGTCCGGTGCCACCCTGTCGGGATCGGCGGTGCCTTCGGAGCCCGCGAGGACATCTCGCTGCACATCCATGTTGCGATGCTGGCGTTACGGACCGGCCGCCCGGTGCGCATCGTGTACGACCGGACCGAGTCGTTCGCCGGCCACGTCAAGCGCCATCCTGCTCGGATGCGGTACCGGCACGAGGCCGATGATGAGGGGAGGCTGGTGAAGGTGACCGTCGACATGGTCCTCGACGGCGGCGCTTACGCTCACACCAGCCATGCTGTGCTCGCCAACGCCTCGTTCTTCACCGTTGGCCCGTACAAATGCGACAACGTCTTTGTAGACGCCGCCGTGTCCAGGACCAACAATCCACCGGCAGGGGCGATGCGCGGCTTCGGGGCGGTGCAGGTGTGTTTTGCCTACGAGAGTCAGATGGACCGGCTCGCCGAGGTGCTCGGGCTGCACCCGCTCGAGGTGCGTCGGCGAAATGCCCTCGGCCCGGGAGACCCGCTGGCAACGTCGGGTCAGATCGTTGAGGGCTCGCTGCCGACGCTGCGAGTCATCGATGAGCTCGAGTCGATCCCGATGCCGGACGCGGCAATTCCCGACGACCCGAGGCGCCTTCCAGGAGGAACCGGTCTGACCACGCCGAAGGACGCGGTGGTGAGGGGTGTTGGCTTTGCCCTCGGCCTCAAGAACCTGGCATTCTCCGAGGCGTTCGACGACTTCTCCGAGGTTCTCCTCATCCTGACCCCGGCGGGTTTGGAGATCCACACCGCCGCAATCGAGGTAGGCCAAGGCTTGGTGACGATATGTGAGCAAATCGCCCGCACCGTGCTGGGCATAGAGGCTGTTGCCTGGCTTTCCGCCGATACCTCGCAGATTGGCTCGGCCGGGTCGACTTCGGCGTCGCGACAGACCCAGATGACCGGTGGCGCCGTCTATGAGGCCGCCGTCGGGCTCCGCGACAAGATCCTCCAACAGTTCGGCGGTGACGAGCTCACCAACGACGGGGTGTACGACAGAGGCGAGCTGGTGGCGACCCTCGACGCGGTGACCGCCGACGGCCCAATCGAGCAATGGGTTCGTTACCGGCACCCGCCGACCGAGGAACCGGACGAGTTCGGTCAGGGCAATCCCCACGCCGGTTTCGTGGTGGCGGCACATCGGGCCGTGGTCGACGTCGATCCGGAGCTTGGGCTGGTGCGAGTGGTCCAGATCGACACCGCTCAGGATGTGGGCAAGGCGCTCAACCCGCAAGCCATCGTCGGCCAGCTCGAGGGCGGCATCGCCCAGGGGGTCGGGTTCGCCATCATGGAAGAGCTCATCGTGGAGGATGGAGTCATCCTGAACCCGACCTTCACCGACTATCTGATCCCCACCCTGCTCGATATGCCCGATGTGGGCTCACGCCTGATCGAAGAGCCTGCCCATTGGGGGCCGTTCGGCGCCAAGGGCATCGGTGAGTCCCCGACGATCAGCTCGACGCCCGCAGTCGTGGCCGCCATTCGGGCGGCGACGGGCAGGCCCCTGAACAGGGTGCCGGTGCGTCCCCAGGACATCGCAGGAGTCTGAGATGGCCGCCATCGCAGGCATTGTGCTCGCCGCCGGATCGGCAATCCGCATGGGCGAGCCAAAGCAGCTCTTGCCGTACCGAGGATCGACTCTGCTCAATGTCGTGATCGCCAGCGCGGAGGCGTCGCGACTCGATCATGTCGTTGTCGTCACCGGAGCGAACGCCAAGGCGGTGGGCGACTCACTGGTCACCGAGCGGGCGACCGTGATCTTCAACCCGGACTTTCACCTACCCAACATGGCTTCGGTGGTGCGAGGTGCGAAATCGGTCGAGGCCGATGCTTTCGTCACCCTGCCCGCAGACATGCCCGGGATCTCTTCCGAGGTGATCGATACCGTAATCGACTGGTGGGAAGCGGAGTCGCCGTGGGCGGCGATGACGGCGTATCTCGATCGGGCCAGCCACCCGTTCCTCCTGTCAAGGGCCGCGCTCGACGAGGCCGCCAAGGTCGAAGGGCCGAAGGTGTTGTGGCGGATACTGTCGTACGACGACTCGGGAAGGGTCGCCAGGGTGACGGTCGCCCAAACCGCGCCCCGGGATATCAACACGCCACAGGACTACCAGGCATTTCTGTCTGATGGCTGACGCACCGTGCACGTCGAGCGGTTCACCGGCGGGGGTCGATCCCGATAGCGCCGCGCGGCTGCTGGTCGCGCGTTGGCGGTTCACTAGAGTGGCGTCTTCTGCCGGACAGGTCGGAGCTTGATGTCGGAGACGAACATTGCCTCCGGGATGCGTGCCTGGGAGCGACACGAGTGGGCAATTGCCTACGAGCAACTGCTCCCGCTGCTCGACGCCGAGGAACGCGAGCCCGAGCACCTCGAAGCATTGGCAGAGTCCGCCTGGTGGTGTGGAAGCCTGGACGACACCATCGCTGCTCAGGAACGCGCCTTCAGGACATATTCGGGAGCCGGCCGCAACATCGACGCCGCACGGCTGGCGGTCGACCTCGCCGAGCACCATGCGTTGCGCCTCCAGCCGTCGGCGGCACGAGGGTGGATGGCGCGAGCCTCTCGTCTTCTCCAAGACGAGCCACCGACGCCGACGCTCGGCAACCTTCGCCGCCTCGAGGCCGTGTTCGCGGCCGGCAGCGAGAACGGCCTCCAGGAAGCACTCGAGCTGGCGTCACAGGTGGAGCAGATCGGGAGGGACACCGGCGACCGCGAAGTCGAAGTGCTCGGCCTTCATGATCAGGGACGCTTCTCGATTGCCGCGGGTGACGTTGAGCGTGGCATGGCGTTGATGGAGGATTCGATGATCAGTGTTGTCACCGGCGAGGTGGGGCCACGCGTCGCCGGGCGCATCTACTGCAACATGATCGACGTCTGCGCGTCGATGGCGGACTATCGCCGCGCCGCCGAGTGGAGCGATCAGGCCATGCGGTGGTGTGAGGAACAGGGAAATGCCTCCGGATACCCGGGAATCTGCCGGATCCATCGTTCCGAGATGATGCGGCTGCGGGGCGCTTGGTCCGATGCCGAGGCCGAGGCGAGCCGCGCCGCGGACGAGCTGGGCGACTTCGGCCCCTACATGGCGGCGGCGTTCAATGAGCTGGGAATGATTCGTCTCAACCTCGGTGACCGCGACGCCGCGGACGAGGCTTTCCGCAAAGCGCATTCGTTGGGGTCGAGCCCGATGCCGGGGATGGCGCTGTTGAAGCTGTCAGATGGCGATGCCGCGGCGGCCTCTTCGATGATCGAATCTGCATTGGACGGGATCGAGGATCTCCTGACACGGGCCAAGCTGTTGCCGAGCTCGATCGAGATCGCTCTAGCGGCCGATCTCTCCGAGCCGGCCGAGCGCCACTCGGCTGAGCTGGCTGAGCTGGCAGAGCGTTTCGACTCCGATCTGCTGCGTACGTTCGCCACCCAGGGCTCGGCGCGAATCGCCTCCGCCGAGGGCCGCCAGGTCGACGCTGTCGCCTTGCACCAGAAGGTCGTCGACGACCTGGTCGTTGAAAGACTTCCGTACGAAACCGCTCGGGCCCGTTGCGACCTCGCCCTGGCGCTGACGGCGAGTGGGTCGGCCGAGATGGGGAAGCTCGAGCTCGACGCCGCGAAGAGCCAGTTCGAGGAGCTCGGCGCTCGCGCGGACCTGGCGCGGCTGGCCGAGATGTCCCAGGCAGGAGCCGCCGCGATGACACCGGCCGTGCGCACGATGATGTTCACCGACATTGTGGCCTCGACCAGCCTGATCGGCGCCATCGGAGACGACGCGTGGGCAGACCTCATCGCGTGGCACGACCGGACGCTGCGGGATATCTTCGTCAATAACGGCGGCGACGAGGTCAACCACACGGGGGACGGATTCTTCGCGACCTTCGAGTCCCCGGACGACGCCGCCAGGTGCGCCATCGAAATCCAACGTACCTTGCGTCAGCACCGGAAGGACACTGGCTTCGCACCGAAGGTGAGGATCGGCATCCATGCCGGCCCGATCCTGGAAGCGGATGGAGAGCTGGTCGGTCAGCAGGTGCATCTCGCAGCCCGCATTGGTTCCGCTGCTGCCGGCGACGAGATCCTGCTGAGCCACGAGGCGGTGGTCGAGCTCGACGATACGTTCCGCGTTGGCGACCAGTACGACGTTGACGCCAAAGGCATCGCGGAACCAGTAACCGTGGCGCCACTCGATTGGATGTAGCGACCGATATCGAAGGGTGGGAAGACGCGCGCCGACGTGCCGTTACCGCGCAAACCGGCGAGTCTGCGTTTCTGTTCGTGGTCGGTGATCGGTGTCGCCTGCGATGCGCGGCCGCGTCACCCGCACAGGTCGGGGCTTGAAATGAGTCCCTTCTGCCCGAACCCGGCGTCATGGTCATCGGGGTGGAGCCCGCCCAAAATATGCACGATCGTGGTGGGCGGTATCGTGGCGATCCCACGACCCTGGAGCGCGATGTTCAAGGCGCTCCCGGTTGCCAACGGAAGGGGAGGCATGGCGGCTCATGTGATATTTGGTACCGGCGCGGTTGGTCTGGCCCTTGTCGAACAGCTCGCGGCTGCGGAAGAGCAGGTGATCGCAGTCAATCGAAGCGGCCATGCCGACGCCCCAGACGGGGTCGAGATCCTCGGAGGTGACGTCTCCGATCCACGGTTCACCGCGGAGGTTGCTCACGGGGCCGCGGTCGTCTACCAATGCCTCAACCCCCCGTACACCAAGTGGCCAGAGCTCTTTCCGCCGCTACAGGCCGCCGTCGTGGAAGCGGCTACAGCAGCGGAGGCAAAACTGGTTTCGTTCGAGAACCTGTACATGTACGGTCCCACCGGCGGCGCGCCTCTCACCGAGGATCTGCCCTACGCAGCGACCGGCGCCAAGGGACGGGTACGGGCGCAGATGGCTGAGGAGCTCCTCGGCGCTCACGAGGCGGGCAAGGTTCGGGTGGCCATTGGTCGCGCCGCCGACTACTTCGGGCCCGGCGGGCTGCTGAGCCAGATGGGCGAGCGCGTGTTCTATCCGGTCCTGGCCGGGAAGAACGCACGGGTGATGGGCGACCCTGATCTGCCGCACACCTACAGCTACATACCCGATATCGCAGCAGGTCTGGCGACCCTGGGCGTCCGCGATGAAGCGGACGGGAGGGCATGGCACCTACCCAATGCCTCGATAACCACGACCCGCGGCTTCGTTGAGAAGATCAGCGAGGCGGCCGGGACAGACTCGACGGTGTCACCGATGCCGCCCTTCATGATCAACTTGGTCGCACTGTTCAACGGAAACGTGCGCGAGGTCAAAGAGGTGCTGTATCAGCTCGAAGATCCGTTTGTCGTCGACTCGAGCGCTTTCGAATCCGCCTTTGACCAGCACGCAACCCCTCTGGACGAGTCGATCCCGACCACGGTGGACTGGTTCCGCGCTAATCCGAAGTAGGCGCCCGCTGCTTTCATGGTTGGTTGGTCATGCTCCGGGCGCCATCCGCCGGCCGGCTCGTCTTCACGACCTCCGTGCACGACGTGTGGTGGGACGACACCTCGAACAACGATCTCGATGGGCTGCGGATCGATGATGAACACGCCCTCCGATCCCCGCGGAGCCTACTCACTCACATGGTGAGCGCCATCACCGCTTTCTGGACGTGGAGGCGGTTCTCCGCCTGGTCGAAGACCCGGCTGTTCGGGCCGTCGATCACCTCGTCTGTGACCTCGATATTGCGGTCCGCCGGTAGCGGGTGCATGTAGATGGCATCGCCGTCGGCCATCGCCATGCGGCGTTCGTCGGTGATCCAATCGGTGTACTGCTCTGAGATCTTGGCCGACTCGTCGAGGTCGTCTGTGGTGAGCATGGAGCCCCAGCTCTTTGCGTAGACGACGTCGGCACCCTTCATCCCTTCGTCGAAATCTTCGATCACCTCGAACGAGCCGTGCGCGGCTTTGGCGTTCTCCTCCGCTTGGACAAGGATCTCTGGCATCAGCGTGAACTCGGGGGGTCGGGTGAGCCTGACGTTGGCGCCGTACCGGGTCAACAACAAGATCTCGCTCTGCGCCACGCTGATCGGCTTCTGGTAGCTGGCCGCATAGGCGTAGCTCACGTTCACGGTCAGGCTCCGGGGATCGCCCTTGTGCTCGATGATCGTCAGCAGGTCCGCCAGAGCCTGGAACGGGTGATACCAGTCGCACTGCATGTTGAGCACTGGGGTGCGGCTGGCCTCGGCCACCGCCCTGATGTAGTCGTTGCCGATTCCCCAGTCGACTTGGCGGATGGCGATCCCGTCGTCGTATCGGCCGAGGATCTCGCCGATCTCCCTCCAGGTATCACCGTGCCCGATCTGAGTCGAGGTGGAGTCGAGGAACATGGCGTGGCCACCGAGTTGGGCCATTCCGGCCTCGAAGCTCGCTCGGGTGCGGGTGCTGGAGAAGAAGAACAACATGGCCAGCACCTTGTCGCGGAGCAGCGCGTGTGGCTCGCCAAGGGCGCGGCGTCGCTTGAGGTCGACGGCGACGTCGATCACGGTGTCGAGTTCGTCCTTGGTCCACTCCTGGGTGGTGATCATGTCACGGCCGCGTAGGTGGGTCTGCATCAGGTGCTCCTTCTGTTGGTCGTGGTCATGTTCCGGGCCGTCTCCTGATCAGGCGGAATCGGAGCAGGTCGTCACGGAAGTACGAGGTGGCGTGCACCACGGGGGCGTTGTCCTGGTCGTAGCCGACTTCATCGAAAGAGACGGCAAGGGTTCCCTGCTCGACACCGAGGCGTCCGGCCTGCTCGTCGTCGAGTTGCACCGGCACGATGTCGGAGAGGTAGTAGGAGAGGGTGCGGCCACATTGTTCCTCCAGAAACTCGTAGACGGGAGTGGCGCTGTGGCGCTCGTACTCGGCGTCGGTCACGATGTCGGTGGGGATGCGGTTGACCGTCAACACCACGGGTCGATCGTCCTCCAGGAACAGCTTCTCGATGACCAGCACGTTGGAATCGCCGTCCAGGTCGAGGACCGCTGCGGTGGAATTGTCGGCCGGACCCGTCTCCACCCGCAACACGTCCACCGACGGGGTGTACCCGTGATCCTCGAGCACCTGTTCGTAAGACCAGATCTCCTCGAGCCGGGATTTGATCTGGAGCACGGGCTTGTTGACAAACGTCCCCGACCCTTGCCTCCGGGAAATGGCGCCTTCGTGCTCGAGGCGGCCGAGCGCGTCTCGCACCGTGGTTCGGCTCACCCCGAGCTCGGCGGCGAGCTCGGCCTCGGGAGGGATCCGCCCCTCTTCGAACCCGTCGTTGAGGATGCGCTCCTTGAGGTTGGCCTTCACCTGCTCGGTCAGGGATGGATTACGGGTGATCACAGGTGGAAGCCGCTGGCATGGTGTGAGTAATGGTACTATCGTACGACCAATCGGCCAAGACCAACGATCTGATGCCGGCTTCGCCACGTTTCGGCACCGGCGAACCTCGGCCTGAGGAGGCACCATGCGTAGCTTTGCCGGACGCGACATCCTGTCGCTCAAGGACTTCGAGCGGAACGAGTTCTATCACCTGTTCGGCATCGCCGATCGCCTCGAGCCCATCGCCAGGGAAAGGCGCAACACCGACCTTCTCGCCGACAAGACGCTGGTCACCGCCTTCTATCAACCGTCGACCCGCACCCGCCTCGCCCACGAAGCCGCCATGCACCGCCTTGGCGGCGCGGTCACCGGGTTCGCCGACGCCAAGATGACCCGCGCCGGCGACTTCTACCAGGAGTCGATCAAGGACACCGTGCACATGCTCGAGTACTACGGCGACGTGCTGGTCATGCGCCATTTCGACCAGGGCGCCCCTCAAGAGGCGGCACACTGGACATCGATCCCGGTGATCAACGCCGGAGACGGATGGGGCGAGCACCCAACCCAGGTGCTCACCGACCTGTACACGGTGCACAAGGAGAAGGGCACCATCGACGGGCTCACCTTCATCGCCATCGGTGATCACCGGATGCGGACCATGCATTCACTCGGCTATGCCCTATCCCAGTTCGATGCCGAAATGGTGATCCTGGCTCCGGAGGAGATGTCACCGACCAAGGATTTCCTCGCCGAGCTCGACGAGAAGGGCACCACCTGGCGGATCGCCGAGCACATCGACGACGTGATCGCAGAAGCCGACGTGATTTACATGGAGCCGGTGGTCCAGCCCGACTACACCCAGTCCCGGCAGGAGAAGCAGGACGATTACGGGCTGACCCCGCCCAACTATCAAATCACCGCTGAGGTTATGAAGCGCGCCAAGGGCGACTCGATCATCCTGCACTCGCTGCCGCGGATGGACGAGCTACTCCCCGAGGTCGACCATCTCAAACACGCCCGCTACTGGCAAGAGGCGTACAACGGTGTGGTGATGCGGATGGCACTGCTCGCCTCGGTGCTCGGAGCCGTGGAGTAGCAATGCCGCTTGCCGTCATCGCCATTGGGGGAAATTCATTGATTCCCGACGCCCAGCATCAGACCGTCCAGGACCAGTACGAGGCCGCCGCGGTGACCGACGAGCATATTGCCTCGCTGGTCGAAGACGGCTGGGACGTCGCCATCACCCATGGCAACGGTCCCCAGGTCGGGTTCATCCTGCGGCGCTCCGAACTGGCTAGCAACGAGCTGCACGAGGTACCCCTCGACTATTGCGGCGCCGATACCCAGGGCGCCATCGGCTACATGCTGCAGCAGAACCTGATCAACGACTTCAGGGCCAGGGGAATCGACAAGAACGTTGCCACGGTTGTCACCCAAGTCGAGGTCGACCCCAACGATCCGGCCTTCGACAACCCATCCAAGCCGATCGGGTCGTTCATGGACTCAGAACAGGCACAGAGCCGTATCGAGGACGACGGATGGGACTGCACAGAGGACTCCGGCCGCGGCTGGCGAAGGGTGGTGGCCTCACCCAAGCCGAAGAGGATCGTGGAGATCGAGATCATCCGCCAGCTCCTCGACGCCGGCAACGTGGTCATCGGTGTCGGCGGAGGAGGGATCCCTGTCGTCGCCGACGACAACGGAGATCTCCACGGTGTCGCCGCGGTCATCGACAAGGACCTCGCCTCGGCGTTGCTGGCCAACGAGGTCGGCGCCGACCTGCTGCTGATTTCGACCGCGGTGGAAAAGTGCGCCCTCAACTTCGGCACGCCGGACCAGGAATGGATCGACGAGTTCACCCTCGATGAGGTGAAGCGGTACCTCGACGAGGGCACCCACTTCGCAGAGGGCTCAATGGCGCCAAAGATGCGGGCAGTCGTCCAGTACCTGGAAGGTGGTGGCAAGGAAGCGCTCATCACCAACCCGGAGAACATCGAGCGAGCCGTCGCCGGGGAGACGGGTACCAGGATCGTTCCGTGATCGGGTTGGCATGCGTGGTGTGCGACGCCACCTACCCCGCCGACTTCGCAGGCTATGTGTGCCCGCGCCACGGTGACGAAGGCATCCTCGACGTCCAATACGACTACGACCAGATCGGTTCCACATTCACCAAGGAATCGCTCGCGGAGAACCACAACCACACCATGTGGCGCTACGGCCCGCTGCTGCCGATCGCCTCCGATTCGAGAGTCCCGCCGCTGACCGTTGGCGGGACGCCGATGTACAACGCACCTCGTCTGGCTTCGGTCGCCGGCGTGAGCCGGGTGTGGGTGAAGGACGAGGGGCGCCAACCCACCGCTTCGCTCAAGGACCGGGCCTCGGCGATAGCCGTTGCCAAGGCACTGGAGTGGGGAGCCGATGTCGTCACCACCGCCAGCACGGGCAACGCCGCGGCGGCGTTGGCCGGGATGGCGGCCAGCGTCGATCTCGACAGCGTGATCTTCGTACCTGGATCGGCGCCCGAGGCCAAGATCGCCCAGCTCCTCGCCTACGGGTCGACGGTCGTGCTCGTCGAGGGCTCCTACACAGACGCCTTCGGGCTGTGCATGGAGGCGGCAGCCGAGTACGGCTGGTACAACCGCAACACCGGATACAACCCGTACATGACCGAGGGAAAGAAGACCGCCGGATTGGAGATTCTGGAGGACCTGGGCTGGGAGGTGCCGGGCGCCATCTTCGTCAGCGTCGGCGACGGCTCGATCATCGGCGGTGTGCACAAGGCGGTCAAGGATGCGCTTGCCCTTGGCTGGATCGACATCGCTCCACGCATCTTCGGCATCCAGGCCGCCGGCAGCGATTACCTGGTCCAGGCCTTCGAGAGCGGCGAGGACGTCCTCACCAAGCCGGCCATTGCCGCCGATACGGTGGCGGATTCGATCAGCGCCGACCTGCCCCGCGACAGGGTGAAGGCCATGGCCGCGGTCACCGAGACCGGTGGCGCCTACCTGCGGGTGAGCGACGACGAGATCCTGGCGGCCATTCCGCAGCTCGCCCGGGGCAGCGGCGTGTTCGCCGAGCCGGCCGGCGCGGCGTCGTATGCGGGACTGCTGGCAGCCTCGAAACGGGGTCTGGTCGGCGCCGAGGACAGCGTCGTCGTCCTGGCCACCGGCAGCGGGCTCAAAGATGTCGCATCGGCGCTGCAGGCGGTGGCGGCCGCCGGCACCGAGCCCATCCGGGTCGAGCCCACACTCGATGCCCTGAAAGCAGCTCTCGGAGGCGAAGCGAGTAGTGCACAATCCGATTCAGGCATGCGAGATGCAATCCGCTGAGCCCGGGCCCGATGTGGCCCGTGGCCAAGAGCGGGAACCGCAGCACCACGACCTAACCGACGCGCAGCAACCAGTCACACAAAGGGAACCCACATGATCGATCTGACCGTCAACGACGCCGTGCTCGATTCTGCGGTCGAAATCGCACGAGAGCGCAACTTCCGCATCCCCACCTTCAAGCAGATGCGTGATCCGTCGTTGATCCCGGCCGAGATCGTCGCCCAGCTTGGTTCGGTGGGGCTGTGGGATCTCGACCCGCTCAATCTGTACCGGATTACCTGGCACAATGAGCCGACCGATAGCGGTGGTGGCTTCGGACCGGTGAACACCATCGAGTTCTCGCCGGAGCTCACCGGTGTCGACGCCCGCATCATTCTGCTCGTCGGCAAGTGGTTTCCGACCGGGACGCACAAGGTGGGCGCTGCGTTTGGCTGCCTCGTTCCGCGCCTGGTCACCGGCCAGTTCGATCCGGCGACCCAGAAGGCGGTGTGGCCGTCGACCGGCAACTACTGCCGGGGCGGCGCATACGATTCCAACCTGCTCGGCTGCGAGTCGATCGCCATCCTCCCCGAGGGGATGAGCCGGGAACGCTTTGACTGGCTGGAGAACGTCGCAGGCGAGATCATCAAGACCCCGGGCTCCGAGTCGAACGTCAAGGAGATCTTCGACAAGTGCAATGAGCTGAGCCTCTTCGGTGAGGACCTAGTCATCTTCAACCAGTTCGACGAGTTCGGGAACTACCTGTGGCACTACTCGGTGACCGGGCCTGCGATGGCAGAGGCCCTCGAAGCGGCGATGGGTCCCGGCGACACCTTCCGCGGTGTCACGCTCGCTACCGGCTCGGCAGGAACCATTGCCGCCGGGGATTACCTCAAGCAGATGTACCCGACCTCGAAGATCGCCGCCGGCGAGGCGATGCAATGCCCGACCATGCTGTACAACGGGTTCGGCGAGCACCGGATCGAGGGAATCGGAGACAAGCACATCCCGTGGGTGCACAACGTCAAGAACACCGACATGGTGATCGGCCTCGACGACGAGGCAACAATCAGCCTCATCCGGCTGTTCAACGAGCCCGCCGGGATCGATTATCTCATCGACCAGGGGGTCAAGCCCGATCTGATCGCTGACTTGCCTCTGCTCGGGATATCCGGGGCGGGGAATCTGCTGTCGGCGATCAAGTTCGCTCGCTATTTCGAGTTGGGATCGAACGACGTCGTCGTCACCGTAGGCACCGACTCGATGGAGATGTACGGCAGTCGTCTCGAAGAGCTCAATGCCGAGCGCGGCGAGTTCACCGCTCTCGATGCGGCGGGGGCGTACCACCGCTACCTGCTCGGTGCCGGAATCGACCACGTGCACGAGCTCGGGTACTACGACCGGAAGCGGATCCACAACCTCAAGTACTACACCTGGGTCGAGCAGCAGGGGAAGACCTATGACGAGATCCAGGCGCAATGGTACGACGAGGACTACTGGACCTCGGTGCAGGCGCTGATCGACCCCATCGACGAGCTGATCGAGGGGTTCAATGCGAAGGTGGCCGGCTGAAGCGAGTCCCAGTTGCCAGTTGCCAGTTGCCAGTTCCTGCTCTGGAGGTCCCTGTCCCTCGTCGGGGCTGCCGTTAGCCTCTATCGGCAGCGAGTCAGGTCCGGAATGATCGAGGGACCTCGGGAGGTCGCGATGATGAGTTCTCGGCTGGCACTTTTCGTAATCCTGGTCCTGGGCGTGGTTGCCGCGGCCTGCGGGACGACGGCGGAGACGACGACGTCGGCGGACGCCTCCGACACCCCTACGACAACGGCTGCCTCGAGCACTACCACCACGAGCGCCGAAACGGCGACAGGGACGGATCTGACCACGACCACCGCGATCGTGGAGACGACTCCAACCCTTGCCGGGGTCCCGACCGACCTTGGCCCAGCGTCGGGTGACGTGCTCGCAGTGGTCGGCCTCGCCTACGACGACGTGCTCAACGTCCGCGCCGCACCCGGAGCCTTCAACCCGATCCTCGACACCATCGAACCCACCGGTACGGCTACCGCAACCGGGACCGCCAGGGATCTGGGTCGCGCCATCTGGTTTGAGCATGACACCGGTGACGCGGTTGGCTGGTCGAACCTGTCTTTTGCCGCCTACGCCGGGGCCACCGACGATGCGACCGCGGAGGTTGTTTCTCTCCTCGGTGAGCTCCCGATCGCCGAATCGATGAGCGCCCTCGGCCTGATCGTGGCCAGGTCGCTGGCATCCTCGGAACCGGCGTCCAGGATCGTCATGTCGGTTGCCCCGACCCAAGGTGAGCTCGGTGAGGTCACCTACGACGTGATCGGCCTAGGCGACGATTCGGTATACGGGTACCGGCTCCACATTTTCGGAGAAGAGGTGACCGACGGCTTCGCTTTGAACACGGTGGAACGCACCGCCCTGTGCAGCCGTGGGGTGGACGCCGACGGCCTCTGCGTCTGACCCGGTAGCCTCCCCGCATGGAAGTGCGAACGACGCCCAAGCATGGGTCAGAGAAGGAAACGCTGCTTGCCTTCCTCGACAACAACCGGGCCGTCATGGTGTGGAAGCTGGATGGATTATCCGAAGGGGACGCAAGGCGGCCCATGGTTCGGTCGGGCACCAACATGCTCGGCCTGGTCAAGCACCTGGCCTGGGTGGAGCGGTGGTGGTTTGAATACAATTTTGCCGGCAGGGAGGTCGATTTCCCGTGGTCGGACGATGACCCGGACGCCGACTTCCGCGTCGAGGCCGAAGAGTCCATCGCCGACATCGTCACCTTGTACGAGGTATCCGTGGCGGACAGCAACGGGATCATCGACAGCGCCGATCTCGACGATCTCGCCGCGGTGAGCCGCGACGGGGTTTCGCGCTCGCTCCGCTGGATCGTCGGCCACATGGTCGAGGAGACCGCCCGCCATGCCGGTCACGCCGACATCGTGCGCGAGCTCATCGACGACAACACCGGCTATATGCCGAAGAAGACCTGAGTCGCAAGTCACAAGTCACAAGCCGGGCTCTTGCGTCTTGCGTCTTGCGACCCGCCAGACCGGTCGGCACCACAAACCGTCGTAGCCAATAGCGCCGTTGTGTGGCACAATCCCCGTTACGGAGAGAGGAGGTGGTCCAGCTTGAGTGAAAGTTCTTATAGGACCCCGGAGGTGGCCGAGCGCTAACGGCCGCAACTAGGAAGGAGTGGCCGTTCGCCCCACGGGGCAGGTGGCGACTCCAACTCGGACCACCGGGACCCGGAGACCGTGGGTTGGTCCTCTCACGGCGGCGAGGAATCGCTGAAGTTCTCCGGGTCTTCACCATGTCTGAGGTCGCAACCCCAAGTCGCAAGTCCCATGTCGCAAGCCGGACGCGTCTTCCGACTTGCGTCGTGCCTCTCTTCCGGTCAGGGGCACCGGCCACCCGGCTACTCGCCTGACCGGCGGGGTACCCTCCCTGCCATGGATTGTGAGACCTACCTCACGCACATTCGGTCGGACTCGACGCTGGTATCCATGGATCTGTGGCTATGGGGACGCGGTCCGATCGAAGATCTGATGGTCGACGGGGATCCGGCGCTCGTCGAGCGATTGCGCCAGGCGGCCAAAGAAGAGACCCAGTGACCGCGCCGCTTGTCTCCTCGGAAATCGGGCCACTCCGGACGGTCATGGTGCACCGCCCCGGTCTTGGCATCGCCAGGATCACACCGGAGAGCAAGGAGGACTTGCTCTTCGACGATCTCATCTGGCTGGAGCGAGCTCAGGAGGAGCACGATCGGTTCACCGACATCCTGCGGTCCAGGGGGGTGGAGGTCCTCTACTTCGACGAGCTGCTCCGAGAGGTGCTCGGTGACGATGTGGTGCGCGACAAAATCATCGAAACCGTCTTTGCCCCCGCTCGTATCGGTCCCCGCATCGCCGAGTCGATGCAGGCGAGGCTGCGCGATGAGCCGGTGGAGCGGGTGAGCGACCTGGTCATCGGGGGTCTGCTCGAGCCCGAGCTCGAGGAGTGGGGCGTCGACCACCTGTACGGGGACCTGGTTGCCGATCAGCTGCATTATGTCCTGCCACCGCTCCCGAACCTGCTGTTCATGCGAGACAACGCCTCCTGGATCGGAAACGGGCTGGTATCCAGCGTGATGGCAAACAGTGCCAGGGAGCACGAGTCGAAGATCGTGCGGGTGATCTACGACCATCATCCGCGGTTCGCCGACAGCGACAGGCCCACCTGGTACGGCGACGGCCCGGATGAGCATCTCCCGGCAAGCATCGAGGGGGGCGATGTGCTCGTCCTCTCCGAGGACACCATCATGGTCGGGCTCAGCCAGCGAACCACCCCGGCCGCGGTAGAGATGCTGGCCAGGAACCTGTTCGCCGACTCGCCGGTGCGCAACGTCGTGGTCGTTCACCTGAGGAAGGAGCGGGCGGTGATGCACCTGGACACGGTCATCACCATGGTTGATGTGAACCTGTTCAACGTGTTCCCTGGTGTCCTCGACGGTTCGAAGGTGCATGTGATCCGGCCCGGCTCGGAGCGAGCTCTCGACGTGACGGCCTATGACTCACTGCGCCGGGCGCTGCGCGATGCGCTCGGCAACGACGACCTCGAGTTCGTCTCCACCGAGGGAGACGCGATCCGGCATTTACGCGAACAGTGGGACGACGGTCACAACACCCTCGCCATCGAGCCAGGTGTGGTGGTCGCCTACGAGCGAAACCGCGCGACAAACCAGCGCCTCACCGAACATGGCATCGAGGTGATCGAGTTTGACGCCGCAGAACTCGGCCGCGGCCGCGGCGGAAGTCGCTGCATGACCCAGCCGATCCTCCGGGACCCGGTGCCGCGGACCTGAGCCCGGCGGCGGCCGGTAGGCTCGCCGCCGATGGCACTCATCGAAGCCACCGACCTGGTCAAGGTTTTCGACAAGGACATATCTTGAGTCGCCAGTCGCCGGTCGCACGCAAGTCTGACGATCTCGTCACGGTGTGGGTGTATTCCACCCGTTCTGATGCGGATATTGCGCGGGCACGACTGTCTGCAGAGGGCATCGACGCCCTGGTGATGGCCGATGACGAGGGTGGTCTCAACCCCGGATTTTTCAACCGGTACGGCGTACGGGTGGTGGTTCGTGCCGACCGGGCCGACACGGCGCGAGCTGCGCTGGGCGTGGCCTCGCTCGCTGTTCCCGCAGAAGCGGTCGAAGCGATGATCCAGCATGCCCGTTTCAACGCACCCGAGGAAGCCTGCGGGTTGTTTGCCGTCGGGGACGACGGTTCGGTCACCATGGTCTACTGCCTGACGAACATCGACCATTCTGCTGCGTCTTACACCATCGATCCCGAGGAGCACTTTCAGGCGTGGAGCCATGCCCGTCGCCACGGATGGGAGATCGGCGGGGTCTTCCACTCCCACCCGGCATCGCCTCCTGTACCGTCCCCCTCCGATCTGGTCGGCCTCGATCCCGACTGGGTGTCGATCATCCTCGGCGTCGGCGCCGAGGAGGTGCGGGCCTTCCGTGTATTGGGCGGGATCCCAACCGAGGTCGTTCTTGAGCGTCGGTAACCTGCCTTCCGAGGATCACACGCCGGAGGCGTACCGCGCCCTGTTCGCCCTCATCGGAGCCGGGCTGCAATTCGCCGCGCTGGTCTTCATCCTTGCCTCCTGGCTGGTTGCGCCGTGGTGGGTGGTGGTCGGGCTGCTCAGCGTTTGGCTGGTCACCACCGTCTGGTCGTGGCGGGGGTGGCCGAAGCGGGTGTGGCTGCCAACTGCCACCGGCACCCTCGTTGCTGTGTTGTGGATCGCGGCCCTCACATTGTTCAGACGATGACCACGCTCACCGTCTTGGGGTCGAGCGGTGGTTCACCGACGAGGACGAATCCAGCGTCGGGATATCTGCTGACGAGTGGAGCGACATCCATCTGGCTCGACGCCGGCACCGGCACCTTCATGGCCCTCTCCGGTCACATGGACCCTGGTACGTTGTCGGCGGTCGTGATCAGCCACATCCACGTCGACCACTGCTCGGATCTGTTTGGCTTGTACGGGTATCTCGCCCACGGGCCATCCGGGAACGTGCCCATCCCGGTGTTCGTGCCGCAAGGTGCCGCCGAGCATCTGTCCGCCTTCGCCAGAGCCGGCGAGGGGCACGTGTTCCACACCGTCTTCGACGTCACCGAGGTCGCTCCCGGCGACGAGGTCGATGTTGCCGGCACCAAGCTGCGGTTTGGAAAGGCGATCCATACGGTCCCGGCGTTGGTTACGCGGGTCGAAACCGGCGACGCCGTTGTGACATACTCGGGTGACACCGGTCCCGGTTCCGATCTGACGGGACTGGCGAATGGTGCCGACCTGCTGCTGTGCGAAGCATCCATCGCCGGAGAACGAGTCGGCGACACCTACCCGTACCATTTGACCGCGGCCGAGGCCGGATCGACGGCCAAAGCAGCGCGGGTGAGGCGTCTGGTGGTTACCCACTTTGCCAACGGTGTCGATCCGGCAACGGCCGTTGTTGAGGCCAAGGACACCTTCGGCGGGCCGGTCGACTCGGCAATGCCCGGCGCCTCATTCATGATCGAGGAGGAGCGATGAGAGAAGGCAGGGCCGCGGATGCGCTCCGACCGGTGTCGATCAGCCGCGGATACACCGACATGACGCCGGGCTCCGTGCTGATGGAAATGGGACGGACCAGGGTGCTGTGCACGGTGGCGTTCGACGACGACATCCCACCCTGGATGAGGGAGAGCGGCGAGGGATGGGTCACCGCAGAGTACGCGATGTTGCCCGGCTCCAGCCCGCAGCGGGTGCGGAGGAGCTCGGTTTCGGGTGGTCGCACCAAAGAGATCCAGCGGCTGATCGGGCGCTCCCTCCGCGCCGTGGTCGATCCGGCTGCGATGGGCCCGCTGACCGCCAGGGTCGACTGCGATGTGCTCCAGGCCGACGGTGGAACACGCACCGCCGCCATAACTGGGGCCTGGGTTGCGCTCGCCGACGCCTTCGACGCTCGGGTCGCCGAGGGGAAGCTGGCGCGCTCTCCGATCACCGGCCACGTGGCTGCGGTGTCGGTGGGGTTGGTAGGTGACGGGGTGTTGCTCGACCTCGAGTACACGGAGGACGTGGGAGCCGAGGTAGACGCCAACGTGGTGATGACCGGCGAAGGGAAACTCGTCGAGGTCCAGGCCACGGCAGAAGGCGAGCCGTTCGGAAGGGACCAG
>JADFIY010000237.1 GCA_022566415.1 Acidobacteriota bacterium | reverse complement strand
CTCCCTGGTGCAGGACGCACAGCACCATGGGGTGATCACGCTTTCCCCCGACGTGAATGCCTCCGACTATGACTGCACCGTCGAGCCGTTCGATGCCGACCCGGATGATCTCGTCTCCTACCTGGGAGGGACCTGGCGGCGGGGGAGAGGGCCCATCGACGACCCGCTCCGGCCGGCGGTTGCCCTCCGCCTGGGACTGCGGTACGTGCGTAACCTCGGCGATGCCGAGATCACACGAATCGAAGCAGCTCGGATGACTGCGGGCCCGTTCACATCGCCGGAGGATCTTGCCCAGCGTACCGGGCTACCAATCGATGCCTACGAGGGGCTTGCTGCCTCCGGAGCACTGGCGCCGGTCGGGCTCGACCGGCGCCAGGGAGTGTGGAGCGCAGGTTCCCTTGCCGATCAAGGCCCGGATCGACTGGCTCTGGATCAGCGAGGATCACTCCCGCGGTTGCCCACCATGTCGGCCTCCGAAGAGATGCAAGCGGACCTGTGGTCCATCGGGATCTCAACAACCCATCCCGTCGCCTTCGTCAGAGCCATGCTCGACGATATGGGATGTGTTCCCATTGCTGAGATCCTGGCCCAGCCCCGTCACGGAACGAAGATGAGAGTGGGGGGAATCGTCACTCATCGTCAACGGCCTTCAACCGCCAAGGGGGTGCGTTTCATGAATCTCGAGGATGAAACCGGCTTGCTCAACGTCGTCGTCCTCCCCCAGGTGTGGGAGGCGCATTACGAGGTTGCCCGCAAGGCCATTGGAGTATTGATCGAAGGCGTTCTGGAGCACGAGGATGGCGTCACCAACCTGGTGGCTCGACGGTTCGCTTCATGGCCCGCCGAAGGGATAAGGTCGCGGGACTTTCGGTAGTACCCAAAACTCAGGTACACCGCCTACCCTGCCGATGGAGGACGTTGACCCACCAACATGGAGATGGGATGACGACGACGTTCACCGGAGAGGTGAGAATCCCCGGGGCAATCGAAAATGGGCTGCCTTCCACCATCACTCTCGACGCCCAGACGCTGATCCTCACTGCGGGCGGGACCGAGCTGGGGCGGTGGAATCGCACCGACCTTGCGCTCAGCCGCGATCCCGATGGGACTTTCCGTCTCACCCTCGGCACCGAGATCGTTCTGTTCAACCCCGACTCGCCGCTCGAGTTCGCCATCCTTTCCGGCATGCCGGCTACCGCGTCTCCACCGGTTGGCGCACCATCGGGACCGGCCATCCCCACCCCGGCGTCGGTTGCCGCCCCGCCTCCTGCGGCCACTGCGGCGGCACCGCCTGTCGCCCCTGCTCCTTCTCCTGCTTCTGGTACACCGCCCCCTGGGGCGGCACCGCCTCCTGCTCCTGCGGTTCCTCCCGCAGTCGCTCCGCCTGATGCTGCGCCGCCTCCTGCGGATGCGGTTCCTCCTTCTCCTGCTGCGCCACCTTCTCCGGCTATCCCGGCACCGACCGGTACGGCACCGGCCACCCCGGTCCCACCAGTTGCGGCCACTCCGCCACCGGCGACAGCACCGACTCCGGCAACACCGCCTGGTGCCGCACCGCCTGCAGCCGCTACCCCTACCACTCCACCGCCCGCTGACGTGGTCTCCGCTGGAGCCCCGGCGGCCGCCGCCAGGGCGACCGTGCCGGGCCAGCCCGCGGCGCCGGCCAACCCTGCCGATATCCGCCTCGAGACTGACTCCGGTCAGGAGGCGGCGCCCGCCGCTCCTTCAGCGCAGCCGACCGAATTCTGGGACGGCTTCCACGCAGAAGCGGACGAGGCAGCGGGAGGTTCGAAATCGGATACGCAGCCGGCGGAGGGCGAGGTTGCCGACACGGGTGGATCCGAATT
The DNA here is from genome assembly GCA_022566415.1 of Acidobacteriota bacterium. Classification (GTDB taxonomy): domain Bacteria; phylum Actinomycetota; class Acidimicrobiia; order Spongiisociales; family UBA5794; genus JACZST01. Next base: position 1,011 of record JADFIY010000237.1, on the reverse strand, counting down.
CCAACTCGAGTCGGCTGCGGAGGATGGCGACGAAGAAGCGACCGGCGCTCCGAAGGTGACGGGCTACGGATCTGGCCTGTTCACCGAAGATGATGACACACCTCACGAGTATCCCCCTGCGTTTGAGGGAGCCGGCGATGAAGCCGGCGATGAAGCCGGCGAGGAGCGGGCCTGGTCCTACGACGACCCGGTCCCTCACGACCCCGAATCCCCTGACCCCACACCCGCGTTCACCTCACCGGCGGCGGATCGGGAGGACCTGGTGCCGAGCAGCAAAGGGTCGGGGATCGCAGCGCTGCTCGCATGGCGGCCCAGCATGCCGGGCAGACCCAGCTTCTCGTTCGGTGCCTCCGGGATTGGGATGCGGGCTCGCGAGGCCCTGTCAGTCTTGGACTCGATCCTGGAGGAAAACGGCACCGAGGACATCCCAAAGGGACTGATCGTCGGACTCTTCGTCTTCGTTGGGCTCCTGGCCCTGGTCGCTGTGGTAGTGGCGATCCTTTAGGAAGAAGTCGCAAGTCGCGAGGGAAAAAACGTATTGCGTATTACGTATTACGTACGAATCGAACAGCAACCACCCCGGCCTTCGGCGGTACTCCGCCAAGAGGGGAGAAACACCCCCGACTTGCGACTTGCGACTTAGGAACTGGCAACTGGCAACTGGGGAACCGGTCACTGTTCCTTGGTCATCGCGTTCCTCACCACTTCGATGGCGCGGTCGGTGTCGTCTACCGACACGTCTAGATGGAAGACCGCTCTGATTCGCGTCGGCGCCATCGCCAACATCGCCACTCCATCGGCGGCGCATCGGTCGATCACCTCATGCGCGGCGGCAACGAAGAAGTAGACGATGTTGGTATGGACCGAGGCGAGGTCGATCTCGACATCCGGAATTTCGACGACGGCATCGGCGAAGCGGCGGGCGTTGTCATGGTCGTCGACCAACCGCGCGCGATGGTGCTCCATGCCGTACAGGGCACCAGCCGCCATGATGCCTCCCTGCCCAACCCC
>JADFIY010000236.1 GCA_022566415.1 Acidobacteriota bacterium | reverse complement strand
CCGACGGCGGCTTTGAACCATATTCGCCGCTGCGTCACGATCAGCGCAATCGGGACAAGCAGCCCGAGAACCATGACCGTGATGACGACGTGACCGCTCGGAAACGATCCGAAACCGGTCCCGACCAGAGGATCCAAAGGGCGCGGACGATCGACGACCAGCTTGATGACGAGGTCGATGGCTACACCGAAGGCGAGCACGATCGGAACCGTGTAGGCAAACGGCCGACACCGACGCCACAGGACTGTGGCCGCTACCGCGCCGAACACCAGGGTCACACCGATCGACCCAAATTGAGTGACGAGGTTGAAGACGCCGTGGGCCCCTCGGCCGCGTATCCATTCCGAGACCGGACGATCGATCTCGAGAAGCCACGTTGGAGCCAAGGCAGCCATCAGGGCGAGCCCCACCGCCAATGCGGTGACGAACACAACCGCGGGGCGACTCCTCAGCAGGGCGTCGGAAGGCGTCGGGACGTCTGACGTGATCGTCGATCGGTTGGCGGCGCGCATCATCTCTCTTCGCCTTCTCCCGGCACTCAACCCTCATCCCCTCCCTCAGGCAACCCAAAGGACATCGAGGCGACAATCCGACGCCACACCGTGGCACCTGTGACACGCTCGCCCAAGAAACGAACTGGGTGACCGATCAGCACCGGGATGGCTGCTCGCGACACGCGTCAAGGCTCATCGGGTCGGCCGAGCGCACGAGCGATTGCCGCTACCGATGATCGATCCGCTCGAACTCGGCGTTGCCCGGCCCTGCGCCCTCTGCTTCGAACCAGGCATGAAGTCGTCGAAAGCCCTCGGCGAGGCTGACCACGGGCTCCCATCCCAGCGCTTCTCGGGTCTCGCGCTGGTCGAACCAATGTGCCGTGCCGAGCTGCTCTGCCAGGAAGCTGGTCATCGGCGGATCGTCTTCCCTCCCCCGGCGCTCCCAGATCCGCTCCACGGCAAGCCCGCCGTTACGTGCCAACGTGTATGGCACCTTGAGCCGGGGGGGCCGGAGACCAGCCGCGATCACGATCCTGTTCAGCAGCTCACGCACTGGTCGCGGTTGCCCGTTGGTGACCACCAGGGCTCTCCCCCCAAGCGCGGGAGCACGGTCGAGGGCAGCGATCAGCGCGTCTGCAGCATTGTCGATGTAGGTGGTGTCGATCAAAGCCGTCCCCGATCCCACGATGGCGAGCCGGCCCGCCCTGGCCCGGTTCACGATCCGCGCCACGAGCTGGGTATCGCCCGGCCCCCAGATGAGATGAGGCCGGATAGCGACCACGGCAAAAATGGGCGAGTCCGCGGCGAGGGCTATCAGCTCTGCTTGCGCCTTGCTTTTGGCGTAGTGACCACGGGCCCGATCCGGGTCGGCCGTACCGGCCGGTGCCCCGACCAGAGACCGCCCGCTGTGGGCGACCGATGGGGACGAAACGTGCACGAACCGGCTGACTCCAGCTTCTCGGGCCGCATCGATGACGTTCTGCGTTCCCCGGATGTTGGTTTCCTCGAACTGTGACCATGAGCCGGTCAGTGCTACCCGCCCCGCCAGGTGGACGACCGCTTCCGCCCCGGCCACGGCAGTGGCGATTGCGCTGCGATCTGCAACGTCACCGAGGTGCTCGGCAATACCGAGTCCGCTTGGCCGCCGCTGGAACACGGTCACGATGTCCCCTTGATCATGCAGCCGGGTGACAACCGCCCTGCCGATGAGACTGGTTGCTCCCGTCACCACGACTCTCATATGCGGCCAATCCGCCCGCCGGCCAGCACTTTCTCTGCCCAACGGGCGATCCGGGAGCGATCGATCTTCGAGTTGTGGCGTTTGTCGACCGGAAGCGATGGGGCCGTCATGACGGCGGCCACGTCTGCTGCGTCCACCTTGGCCCGGACCAAGTCGGCCAGATCCTCGTCGGCCAGATCCGGAAGCCGGCCGCTGTCAACGGGAACCACGACAACGACAAGCTGCTGGGTACCGGCAGGACCGACTCCAACCACAGCAGCGTGGGTGACCTCGGGTAGGGCGGAGACTGTGTGCTCGATCCCGATCGGGGTCACCGGGCCGGCAGGCGTCGTCACGATGTGCCCCATCCTGCCTTCGATCCACAGCCGCCCTGCGCCATCGAGGTGACCGACGTCTCCGCTGCGGTGCCAGCCAGCAGGTTGGGAGGCTGCATGCTGGGTCATCCATAGCTTGTCATAGCCATCCCTCATATGGGCGGCGCGGATACATACCTCGCCGACGACTCCATCCTTATCGGTGAGCGGCCCGATCGCTTTGCCACCGGGATCGAGGGCGCTGATTGCTACCTCGACGTCGTGTACCGGGATCCCCACGCACACTCCATTACCCTGTGGCGCTGCCTCGATCTGAGCCAGGCTGATGTCTGCAACGGGCAACACCTCGGTCATCCCATATGGGGTGTGAGGCTCGGCGTTTGGCATGAGCTCGGCAACCGCTCGCAGGACCGCCACGGGGACGGGTGCCCCGGCCGACATCAACAGCCGTACCCCCTGCAGCGCCACTACCTGGTCGGGCGACATCCCCCCTGCGGTCTTCGCCACATTGCTCAGGGCACCGGGTGAGGCGAACACGAGCGTTGCTTGCACCGCCTGTACCGCGTCGGCCAGAGCCGCTGCGGTGAGGCTGCCCGGGGGGGTCACCTCCATGTCGGGAACCACCGAGGGGATGCCCATTGCCGGGCCGAACAGGGCGAAGGGCCCAAAGGCGGCAACCAGACTGTCGCTTGGCCCGATGGCGTACAGGTCGACGAGGGCGTCACGCTGCGCCTCGAGCTGGTGGTGGCGATAGGAGACGCCCTTGGCCGGTCCGGTTGCTCCTGAGGTAAACCCGATGGCGGCCTCATCGAGGGA
>JADFIY010000235.1 GCA_022566415.1 Acidobacteriota bacterium | reverse complement strand
TCGTCTCATCCCATGTGCTCGACGAGGTGGAGCGGGTGTCGAGCCGTGTCCTGGCCATCGTCGATGGGCGTCTCGCCGCTGCCGGCGACGTCGCCGCTATCCGGCGGGCGATGTCCGACATCCCGTACCGGGTGCGAGTGGAAACCGACCGACCTCGGCAATTGGCGGCTCGGCTGCTCGAGGATGAGGTGGTGCACGGCGTGGCGGTCGATGATGGCTCTCTCCTTGTCGAAACCAACGACCTGTCGGCGCTTGGCAATCACCTGGCAGTGGCCGCCAAGCGAGCCGAAGCGGTCCCAACGGTGTTTCGGCCGGAAGACGCCTCGCTGGAGAGCGTTTTTCGTTACCTGGTGAGGCGGCGATGAGAGCTGCCTGGGCAATCACCACGGCCACCGTCGCTCAGGTGCTGACGCTACGGCGGGCGATCATATTCGGTGTCGCCGCCCTGAGTCCGACGCTCGTCTACCTGCTCCTGATCCGCACCTTGTCTGAGGAGGCCGCGCTCGACCGTCTCGCCGGAATGATCATCCTCGTCTACTTCCCGCTGCTCGTGCCCATCATCAGCCTCATCGTTGCCTCCGGTGTACTCGGTGCCGAGCGCCGCGACGGGACACTGTCCTTTCTGGTGTTGCGCCCGATCCCACGCTGGGTGATCGCCGCCGCCAAGGCCGCCGCAGCCGTCATCGTCGCCGGCGGCATCAACGCTTTCGGGGCATTGGCCCTCACCGTGTCGTACGCGGTGGAAACGGGAACCTGGAGTCTCGTGATCCCTCTGCTGGTCGGCGGCCTGCTCGCCTCGATCATCTACGCCGCAATCTTTGTCCCCCTGGGATTCTTCACCGACAGAGCGGTGCTCGTGGGGTTGTTGTTCGTCTTCGTGTTCGAGAACGGCATCGTCACCGCCCTCACCGGTCTGTCGGCGCTATCGCCGTATCGAACCGGGTTTTCCGCGTTCGCCGCCCTGGCGCCGTCGGACCTCATCACGCCCGCCGACCTCGCCGACACCCCCGTGGAGCTCATCAGCCTGTCCACCGCGGTTTTGTGGACCGCGATGGCGGCGGTGGTGTCGGTCGCCGTGGTTGCGCTGGTGCTGCGTAATCGCGACCTCACCTCGGAGTGACGGGGCCGAGCGCCACTCCACCTCTACCGTAAACGAGTCATGAGCACCTCTTCGGACCGGCTCAGCACCAGACGGATCGGCATCGCAGCCCTCATCGTCTCCGGTGGGATCTTGATCTCCCGACTGCTTGGCGTGGTTCGGGAGATCATCTTCGCCGGGATGCTCGGCGCCGACGCGGTGACCGATCAGTACGTCGCCGCCTTTCGCATCCCCGACTTCGCCAACTACCTGCTCGCCGGTGGGTTCCTGACGATCACCTTCATCCCGATCTTCTCCAAATATCTGGCCGACGACGACGAGGCAGACGGCTGGAAGGGGTTCTCCTCGATCGTCCGCTGGCTCACCATCGGGATCAGCCTCCTCATCGTCGCCGCCTGGTTGGTGACTCCGCTCATCATCGAGACCCTGTACCCGGACTTCACCGCCGAACAGGTGGACACCACGGTGCGACTGACCAGGATCGTGCTCCCTGCACAATTCGCATTCGTCGTCGGCGCCATGTTCGCCGCGGTGCAGTTCGCCAAGGGTGTGTTCACCATCCCGACGCTGGCGCCCATCGTCTACAACCTGCTGATCATCGCCGGCGGTGTCGTCTACGCCGCCGTGACCGGGACCGCCGACCCCGAGGGTTTCATCTGGGGCGCCCTGGTCGGGGCCTTCGTCGGCAGCTTCGCCATCCAGTGGTGGGGCGCCAGACGGGTGGGGATGCGGTTCGATGTCAAAGCACCGTGGCGTCACCCTGCGGTTGGTCAGTACATCGCGCTGGCGATCCCGTTGATGTTGGGTCTATCCATCGTCGTTCTCGACGAGACGTTCATGTCGATCTTCGGCGAGCAGGTAGGCGACGGGACCCAAACCAACCTGCAGTACGCGCGCCGAACGATGCTGGTCCCGGTTGGGATCATCGCCCAGGCGGCAAGCGTCGCCGCCTACCCCTTCCTCGCCCGGTTGTTCGCCGAGGGCAAGATCAAGGCGATGCAGCGAACGGTCGACCAGGCGATGCGATGGGTCCTGGTGTTGTCGATTGCCGCAGCCGGGCTGCTAGCGGCCCTTGCCCTCCCGGTGATCAGGACGCTGTTCGAGCGATTCGCCTACACCGAGGCGGATTCGACGGCGGCCGCAGCAGCCCTGTTCTTCTACGCCTTTGCCGTTCCCGTGTGGGGCGGCCTGCAGGTGCTGACCCGTGCCTTCTATGCGCGACGGTCGATGTGGACTCCGGTGCTCGTCGGCACCGGCGTCACCCTGGTCGCCGTTCCGCTGTATGTGGTGATGACGCGTGCCTTCGGCATCGAAGGGGTTGCCCTGGCCAGCGTGCTCGTCCTCAGCCTGTATGCGGGCGTGCTTGCCCTGCTGTGGTACCGCGGTGCGGCTGGACGGGCCCGGCTGCGCAGCGTGCTCTCCATCGCAGGGCGAGCGATCCCACCCACCGTTCTGGGTGCGGCGGGGGCGTTCGTCGTCTCCTGGGGAGTGACCAGCATCCTGCCCGGGCCGACGACGCTGGTGAACCTCATCGCCGTGGTGCTGGGGACGGCCATCTTCGCCGGGATCGCGTTCAGCCTGGGATCGTTCCTCTACGACCTGCTGACCGCAGCCGCCCGCCGACGTCCCCCCCCGCCCGAGGCAGAGACCGATGTGATGGCGATACTTGGCTAGGAGCCTGCTGACTAATCCTGGCCGGTGAGGGGTGCTCGCGTTGGTGTTCGCGGTGTGTGAGACTGCGCGTCATGCAGGGCAACAGTGATCAGAATCTGGAGTTGT
>JADFIY010000234.1 GCA_022566415.1 Acidobacteriota bacterium | reverse complement strand
GGCACCGACCGCTGCTCCTCTTCTCCAGCCCCAACGCTCGTGCATGTACTTGACCGCCGGAATGATCGCCAGGGCAAAGAACACCGAGATCACCAGGAGTACCAGCAGATCCTGGACCCGGGACCCAATAACCAACCCGACCGCCACGACAAACCCGACCGCGACCACCTTCCACAGTGTGTCCCACACGAACCGGTTGAGCCAACCCGGCCTCGTCTCCCTCCTGTCCTCGGCGACCTCTGCCTCGACCTGGGCCGCCTCGACAACCTCGTCGGGAACCTCGGCATCGCCGCCGGAGCTTGCTCTCCCAGCGTCACCTTCATAAGTCATCAACACACCTCCCGTCGCCACCGCCTGCGGCTAGCCAACCGTTTTGTCCGAGATCCGGACGACGATGGCGGCGATTCCTTTTCCGAGGAGCCACCCGGCGGCGACATCGCCTGGGTAGTGCACTCCGGTGTAGATCCTGGAGAAGCCGACGGCGGCGGCTAGGACGTTGATCGGTAGCCGCAGGCCGGGGAGCTGCCGGCCGACTACGCCTGAGAACGCGGCAGCGGACGCCGTGTGGCCCGAGGGGAACGACGAGGATCCCGGCTGGGTGAGACGCCGGGCCTCGGGAACTGAGGTGGCGGGCCGTTTTCGGGATGCCAGAGTCTTGACCGCCACATTGGCGACGGCGGAGGCTATGGCGACGGCGACGAGTCCCTCGACTGCCGCCCGACGTTGGCGGCGGCCACCGACTGCGGCGAGCAATCCAGCGACGGTGAGCCAGATCCTCGAGTAGTTGGCTGCGTCGGACAAGACGGGCAGTGTGGTGTCGAGCACGGGGGTCTGCCAGGCGGCCACACGTTTGAAGAGGTCGCGGTCGGCTTGGCTGAGGCGAGCGGCCGCAGCTTCCAACGACGGGTTGGTCACCTAACCGACTGCACAGGGGTGCCACTGAGGTGGGCAATCCCCGCCTCAGATGACTCAACGTCATCCGGTTTCGCCCCGGCTTCCTCGAGCGGCGGCACCAACAGATGAAGGCCCAGCGGTACAGACTCAACTGTCAGCGGTGCCGAGAAGGTGAGTAGCTCACCGTCGACACCGGCCTCGAGTGTCCCGGATTCGGCGTCGACTATCTGGAGGCTCGTCGTCCAGGAGCGCCTGTCGAGCCGAGGGACGCCCCCCCCGGGGCCGGGGCCGTGCTTCATGGCGACATGGAGCACGCCAAGCTGTCCCGAAGTGAGCGAGGTGCGGCTGCCGAAATCGGGGGGTCCACCGAACGTGTAGGGGTTGTTCGAGATCAGCAGCACCAGACCGTCGTCGTACCTGGTTCCCGAATCGTCTTCGACGATGATGTCGGGACGGCCGGCCGGATCCTTGTCGAAGCGACGAGCGGCCTCGGCGAGACTCCGCGTTCGGTGGTCCCGATAATCCGGGTCCCCGATCGCCGTCGCGTACACACCGAAGGAGGCGTTGTTCAGAAACATCCGTCCGCCGATTCGTGCATAGTCGATAGCGAGGCTCGTCGGCTCGGCCACCGCCTGGAGTGCGGCCAATGGATCATCCCGATCGAGCCCGATATCCATGGCGAAGTGGTTCCTGGTGCCCACCGGAACGCAACCGAAGGTGGTGCCGCTTTTAACTGCCACGTCGGCCACGACCCCGAGGGAGCCATCGCCTCCGGCCATCATCAAATGGTCCGCCCCGCGATCCGCGGCCGCTTCGGCGAGGGCAGCCAGATCGTCATCAGGCGCGAGTACGACGGCCTCGATGCCGAGCGCGCCGGCCGCGTCGACGAGCCCAAACTGCTCTGCCTTCCCACCGCCACTGTGCGGGTTAATGATCAGCGCCGGTCGTTGCGGCCTCTTCGTCGCTTCAGCCATCTGCTACCTCTCTTACTCCGGCGGTGGATTAGCCGCCTTGGACTTACCTGCAGCGCGGAATCGTTGTGGAACCTTCACGTCAGGAACCGAACGCTTTTCGGCGGTCTCGTGAGTGACGGCTTCTTGCCGTTCCCGCTGGACCCGATGATCAAACCCACGGTGACGAACAGCATCGGGCCGGTGACGATCGTGGTGCTGAGACGCTTTGAAACCACGGCATAGAGGAACAACAGCGTTCCGACGGCGAAGAGCCAGGCAGTCAACGCCGCCACCGATCGGCGTCCGTCCTTGGAACCCCGACCTCAAGGGTGTGGAAGGGTCCTGTCAATCTGATTCCTCGCTTCTATACCGGAGACGACTTAGGAGTCACCACGCAGTGCCGCCCTCAGCGGGCTCCCATCTGTTCGAGTTCCTTTTTGAACGCTTCGATCTCGGCGACGGGGATGACTGTTTTTTCGAGCCATTCCGGGAGGCCGGACATGACCGATGGGTCGGTCTGCACCCCGCCCATGCTGGCGGTGTACTCGTTGTCGGTGACGATGTAGTCCCAGGGGACCACGTCGGTCTGGCGGGTCACCACCTGCTCTGGGGTGATATTCACCACCGTGTAGTCCTGGGCCAAGGTGAACGGCCCGTCATAGCCGGTCCGCACACCATCCAAGATCGGTTGTGGCGTACCCGGCGCCACGATGGCATGGAATCCCATCGCAATCCGCGGCTTGGTCGCCTCGAACACCTTGGCCGCCGCCTCCGGCGACGTGTGCTTGGTCCAGGCCACGATCTTGGCCTGGATCTCGGTCCACCCCATGTTCTCCACATAGGTCTCTGGCGGGTTGAAGATCTCATGGATCAACAGGTCGACGTCCTGGGCGTGCTCCACGGTGAGGGTCGATGGCTCGCAGTCGCCGGCATAGACCACGCTCATGGCGCCATACTCGAGCCGGTACCCGACTGCGCCGAAGATGCCGTGCGGCACCGGGAACGAGGTGATGGTCACCCCGTTGACGTCGTAGACGACCTGGGCCTTCTCGGCGGTGAACCGATGGGGTTGGATGTCGAA
>JADFIY010000233.1 GCA_022566415.1 Acidobacteriota bacterium | reverse complement strand
CGGCCGCAGACAACTATCCCGGAAGCACCCTCCGACGCGAAAACGACGTGCCCCGGCTTCGCCAGTTCGCTGGGTGCTCCCGGTCACGAGCGCAACCTTGTCGCCCAAACGCCCTTCGGTGGCATTCTCGCGCTTCAGGCCTCCGATTCGTCGATGCGCAGACTGACGACGTCTTCCCAGCGTTCCGTCTCCCAGGAACGGGCCATGGCGGCGGCCACCGACCCGGTGGCGAGTGCATCGCCAAAGTCGGGACGGAATCGTCGACCCGCTTCGATGGACTTGAGGAACTCGAGCGCCTCGATGATCTTCACGTCCTCGAACCCGAGGGAGTTCCCGCCGCCCGGGACGAAGTTGCCCTGGTGAGGGAAAGCGTCCCCGGCCAGTACTTCGATGAAGCCGTCAACCGGCTGTTCCTCGGGGAGGTAGAGCTGGAGCTGGTTGAGCTTTTCGTGATCCCACGACGCTGCCCCCTTGGAGCCGTTGAGCTCCAATGCCATCGAGCTCTGGGGGCCGAAGATCGACCGGTCTGCCTCGAGTGTGCCACGAACGCCGTTGGCGAACTCGACGAGGGCGCCCACGTAGTCCTCGTTGGTGACCCTCCCGGTCGGGTCGCCGGGTTTGCCCCGTTGGTAATGAGTGCCCTCCCCCGGTGTGGGGAGGGGACGCTCTTTGACGAAGATCTCCTTCACCGACACGACCCGTGTGATGGGACCGCACAGGTACTGGGCCATGTCGATGGCATGAGACATGATGTCGCTGAGCACTCCGAAGCCGGCTTCTTCCTGGAGAAAGCGCCAGGACAGCAGGCCCAGCCGATCTCGCCCATACATGGAGAAGAACCGACCTCGGTAGTGGGTCAGCTCGCCGAACCGGCCTTCCTCGATGAGCCGGCGGATGTACTGAACCAGCGGGACCCACCGGTAGTTGTATCCGGCACCCGTGATGACTTGGGCCTTGCGAGCAGCGAGCTCCATGGAAGCCGTGGCCTGCGGAACGATGCCCACCGGCTTCTCGCAGAAGATGTGTTTTCCTGCTGCTGCAGCCGCCTCCGCCAGCTCCTGATGAAGGGTGTTCGGCGCCGTGATATCGATGACGTAGATTTCCTCGTGCTCCACGAGGGCGCGCCAGTCGGTCATGCCGGATTCGAAGCCGAAGTTTTGGACGGCGAGGTCGATGCGCTCAGGAAGGGTGTCGGCAACTGCCACCAGCCGGGGCGCGATGCCGGCTTCCGGGAAGTACTTCGGGATGCTGAGGTACGACCGCGCATGTGCCTGACCCATCCAGCCAAATCCGATGATGCCGATACCGATCGAACTGGGCACAGGTCCTCCTATGAGGCGGCCGGTGCAAGCCGATCCCACACCTGTGGGTTGACCGGGTTGGTGGGCCGCTCGCCGCCGAGCGTGTGGACGACTTGTTCCAAGGCTGCCAACAAGATGCTGCCCTTCGCTTGCGCAGTGGTTGCCGCGACGTCGATCCGGTGCCGTACGCTTTGCTGGCGGCTCCAGAGTCGGCACTCACCAGGGAGTTCGCAAGCGGGAACCATGCGCTCGATTGCCAACGCGCTCATGCGGCTGGGGCGAGCCGCCCGTGTTCCACCTCGTGTCGGAACCTCGCCAGCAGGGAGTCGACATCGGGAAGCGGGTAACCGAGAGCCTCGCTGGTGGCAGTCGCGTCCAGACTCGTATCTATCGGAATCGGAGCCGGTCCCGTTGCGCTCAGATCCGCCGGGCCCGAGCTGAGCAAGTCGGCGTCGAGCTCGAACACCCGGGCAACAGCGCGTGCGAACTCCATGCGGTCCACGGTCTCACCGCCGCAGCAGTGGAATATCCCTGTCAAGTCTCGCTCGACGATGCGAAGCATCATCTCAGCACTTTCGCTCGCCAGGCTCGGGGTGGCGACCATGTTCGCCGGCGCCTGCCAAACCGCAAAAGGTCGCCCGTCCCGCAGGGCATCGACGACGGCACCGGCGAGGTGACCCATGCCTGGATTCTGCGTGGCGACGTAGTCGGCTCGCAGCCAATGGGTTCCGTTGACGCCGGCGATTCTGGCGACTGCCCCGTTGGCGGCGGCGTTGGTGACGATCGTTTCGCCGACGACCTTGAGCACGCCATAGAGATTGATGGGGTTGGGAGGGGTTGTTTCCGCGGCGGCCGACTGTGTGCCGTCAAAAACCCAGTCGGTCGAGACCAGCACCAATTTGGCATCGATCTCGTTGGCGGCATCGACCAGGGTCTGCGTCGAGGTCACATAGCTGTCCCATGCCAGAGCTCGATTGGCATACATGAGAGGGAAGTCGTTGAGGATCGCACTGTGGATGATCGCGTCGGGTCTCGCCTCACGCACCGCTTTTCGCAACGATGCGCTATCCGTGATATCGACGGACACGGTCTCGAACGGTTCCTTTCCCGAAGGGCGCCAGGTGTGCGCCGTCACGGTAACTTGGGCCGCATGCCGCTCGATGGCGACCTTGACGACATTGCTGCCGACGAAGCCGGTACCGCCGGTTACCAAGAGTCGCATGGTGCCCTCCATGGCCTGTCCGCTGAGTGAACGCAAACTGCTTGACAGCGATTTGGGGTCGAGTATACGGTCCACCGTTGGAACGTTCCACACGTTTCTGGATGGACGGGCTCATGAGCCTTCCGAAGGGACACAGCATTGCGAATCGGCCTCATCGGAGCGGGTCGCATCGGCACCTTGCACGCCGGCGTGCTCAGCGCGATTGATGCCGTCGATGAGCTGGTGATCGTCGACGTCGAGGCTGACCGAGCGAAGTCTTTAGCCGAGAAGCTTGGTGTTTCTCACCTGGATCAGCCGCATGAGGTGTTCGACGAGGTGGACGCGGTGGTGATCGCCAGCTCCACCGAAACGCACTCCCCCTACCTCATCGAGGCCGCTGCGGCCGGAATCCCGACGTTTTGCGAGAAGC
>JADFIY010000232.1 GCA_022566415.1 Acidobacteriota bacterium | reverse complement strand
ATCGAGCACTGCGGTCGATGGGCGTGACCGAGCGCCCGGTACCGACTTCCTAGCGGAAGCCACCACACACGCATCTTCCCCGAGTGTCGTATGCCAGCTGTCCACTGCAACGTCGATCACCGGACCCATTGGGTGGACAGCGGTGCCACCACCATCGAGAACCTCACACTGGCGGATGGCCGGGTGGGGGATTGGTGCGGTCACCAGGACTGAGACCTTCTTGCTGAGGACCGACGACTGAAAGCTGAAGACTTCCGCAAACCTGCCAGCATGTTGCCGCAATGACCGACTCGCTGCTCGCCGCGCGCGATCTTGGACACGCCTTTGGGACCGTTGTCGCCCTGCACAGCGTCAACTTCGACGTTCCACCCGGGAGAATCGGCCTGGTCGGAGCCAACGGTGCCGGGAAAACCACCCTGATCCAGATTCTCCTCGGGATCCTGACGCCCACGACCGGCACGGCGACAGTCTTCGAGAACGATGCCACCACGGAGTTCCTGTCCGTACGGGGGCGAGTCGGTTACATGCCGGAAAATGATTGCCTGCCGCTCGACATGACCGCGGCGGATTTCCTCATCCACGCCGCCGGGTTGGCAGGGCTACCCGGGAACGCAGCCAGACAGCGGGCATCCGACGTGCTCACCCTGGCGGGCCTCCACGAAGAGCGGTTTCGCCGCATAGGCGGATTCTCCACAGGGATGAAACAGCGCACCAAGCTCGCCCAGGCGATCGTTGGTCACCCGGACCTCGTCTTTCTCGACGAACCGACTGCCGGACTCGACCCGGAAGGGCGAGAGGACATGCTCGACCTCATTTCCCGGCTCGGCGGTTTCGGGATCAACGCGCTGGTGTCGTCGCACGTGCTCGGCGACATCGAGCGCACCTGCGACTGGGTGCTCATGCTCGACGGCGGCAGGGTGATCCGATCGGGTCCCCTCGATCAGCTCGTCGAGGACGACGTTGCCAGCGTTGAGATCATCGGCGATCGCACGGCGGTCGCAGCCGCCCTAACCGACGCAGGCGCCACAGTCGAGCACGACGGGAGACACCTCTTGGTGAGGGCTCCAGATTCGGATCCGTTCCTCCTCATTCGCGATGCCCTCGCCGCCACCGGAGCGGGCATGCTCAGCCTCGGGCCACGATCGACGTCGCTCGAAGACGTGTTTCTCAGCCAGGAAGGATCCGAGTGAGCGACCGCGGCGCCGTCTACGACCTGGGATATACGCCGTACTCAGGTGAGCGGCTCGGGCGACGCGGCGCCATCGCCGCCACCTACCGTGACGGCAACTATCGGGTGCTCGGCATCAAGCGGCGAGCTAGGAAAAAGATCTTGCCTTGGATGCTGGCGGCCCTGGTCGTGTTGCCGGCGGTTGTCTTCGTCGGGTTCTCCTTTCTTCTGTCCAGCTTCTCCCCAGACGCGGACTCTCCGTTCGCCAACCAACAGCAGTACTTCGGCATCACCGCGACCATCATCTTTCTCTTCGTTGTTCTGGCCGCGCCGGAGTTGCTCATCCCCGATCGCAGGGAGGGTGTGCTTTCGATCTACTCGTCACGGCCGCTGCGCCCCGATGACTACGTGGCCGCAAGGTCCGCATCCCTGCTGACGATGGTTGCCGGGTTCATGCTCCTTCCACAGGTTTTGATGTACATCGGGTTTTCCGCACTGGACGCCGACGGGTTCTTCAGCGCGATCGTGTCCAACGCCAGTGAAATCCCGAAGTTCGTGGCGGCGAGTGCCGTGTACGCCCTCGCCTATGCCCCGCTGGCGCTTCTGATCTCGACGCTGGCGGAACGCAAATCGGTAGCGACCGGCGTCTATCTGGGAACGATGATCATCGGGAGCAGCCTCGCCGCGTTTCTGGTCGACTCGGGCACTCGGTACGCCGCACTGCTCGGCTTCGCCGAGCACCCGACGCATGTCGTCGAGTGGATCTACGGCGCGTCGGGCGAAACGGTCACCCAACGGGCAGGCTTCGACCCCTGGGTGGCAATGCTCATCATTGGCGGGGTCGCGGTGGCCTCCGTTGGCATCATGGTCTGGCGGTACCGGAGGCTCATGTGAGCGCCGATCCTGCCCTGGTCGACTCGCCGACGGTCGAGGTCACCGACGTCTCCAAGTGGTTCGGGCCCAAGGTCGCCGTTTCCAAGATCACCTGTTCGTTCGGGCCGGGCGTGACCGGGCTGCTCGGACCCAACGGCGCGGGCAAGACGACGATGTTGCGGATGATCACCGGCCTGATCCGCCCCTCCGAAGGTACGATCAGTGTCCTCGGTGAATGGCCGCGCACCTCACCCAAGGTATACGCCGACATCGGCCTCGTCCCTGAGGAGAGCGCGGTGTACGCCCACATGACCGCCCGTGAATACGTCAAATACGCCGCCACCTTGTCCGGCGTCGACGATCCCGGAGCCGCAGCAACGAAAGCGATCGCGGAGGTGGCGCTCGAGGACGTCGCCGATCGCAAGCTCGCGGGTTACTCCAAAGGCATGAGACAGCGGGCCAAGGTGGCGGCTGCGTTGGTGGCCGACCCGAAGGTGCTCGTTCTCGATGAACCGCTCAACGGCACCGACCCGGTGCAGCGCTTGCGGCTCATCGAACTGTTCCGCCGACTCGGTGAAGAGGGCAGGACCGTCATCGTCTCGTCCCATGTGCTCGATGAAGTGGAGCGGGTGTCGAGCCGTGTCCTGGCCATCGTCGATGGGCGTCTCGCCGCTGCCGGCGACGTCGCCGCCATCCGGCGAGCGATGTCCGACATCCCATACCGGGTGCGAGTCGAGACCGACCGACCTCGGCAACTGGCGGCTCGGCTGCTCGAGGATGAGGTGGTGCACGGCGTGGCGGTCGATGATGGCTCTCTCCTCGTCGAAACCAACGACCTGTCGGCGCTCGGTAATCACCTGGCAGTGGCCGCCAAGCGAGCCGACGCGGTCCCAACGGTGTTTCGGCCGGAA
>JADFIY010000231.1 GCA_022566415.1 Acidobacteriota bacterium | reverse complement strand
GTCGCACAAGCTCCTCGATGTGGGCGGCGACGGTCGCGTAGAACGGGTTGTGGAGGTCGGCTATCACGAGCCCCAGGAGCTGAGATCGCTGACCAGGCCTCAGCATGCGCGCGGCGTCATTCCGTCGGTATTCGATCGCACCGATGACCTCCCGCACCTTGGCGGCCGTCGCAGGCGCAACGGCCGGATCACCGTTCACGACGCGCGACACGGTCTTCAGGCTCACCCCGGCACCAGCGGCGACGTCGTGCATCGTGGGTCGGGTGCCCTTGATCGTGCTGGTGAACGGCTCTTCATCGGTGATGGTGTCAGCCGTGTGACCGGCCGGCGATGCGTTGGTCACGGCGGGCCGACTCGGCCGCCCATCACCGCAGCGCCGGCTGCGGCCGATTCCAACTGGTTGTCGACCACGGCAGTGGGAAACTGGCGAAGCTTTCGTTCCTTGAACGAGGCATCGTTCATCCAACCACCCGTGACCACTACTCGCTCGGGAACTCCAAAGATGCTGCTCATCTTCGCCGCCAGCGCTGAGGATCGTTCGAAGGCCTCGTCAAGCCCGGTTCGCCACACGGATGCCGGTGAGGCCTCCGGTGGCACACCGTCAATCGACCTCGACTCGTCGGAACGCAGAACGACGTTGAGTCCTTGCGGGATCGAGTCCGCCTCGCTGCCTTGGGACGGTTGCTTGATCGATTCGAGGATCAGCCCAGACGGAACGACGCCGATGGCGACAAATCCCGACGGTTTGGTATGGCGGCCGATGGTCAGCCCTGCGTCGACGGCGCGCATCACAAGATCGTCGCTCAGGAGCTCATCGTCGAAGAATCGCATCATCGCCTCGGCTGTGCCACACGAGTCGAACAAGACTCCGGGGTCGGTTGCCTCACAAGCTTCGGCGGCCGCGAGATGATCGAGGCCGGCGACCAGCAGCGGGGCACCTATGAGCGCGGCGGGCCCATCCACGAGGGCGCCTTGGGCCCTATCGGGCGCTGAGGGCGAACGCAGCAAGGCGGGTGCGTCGCTGGGATCTATGTCGAGATACCCAAAGGCCCCTGCCCACATCTTCCCAGTACGCAAATCAAACAAACCGGTCCTCGACGCCAGCGACCACTCAGAATGTGCCGTCCCACCGAGCTTGTGCACTACCCATTCGGCAACGCTGTACCACGATGCACCCACGACGGGTGCGCCCCATTCGTCGGCCATCCACCGAATCTTGACGAGGGTGGACAAGGTCGTTCGGGGCAAGCCGGTGGCTCGGGTGAACTCAACACCGTGCTCGCGCTCGAGTCGGGCCGCCTGGTCGTCACCGCGTGAATCGAACCAGGCGATTATCGGGGGCGGCGCTGTACCCGGCACGGAGAGGACCCCGGCTTCAGCGATTCCGGTGACGCCGAGCGATGCGAGCCTTTGCTTGGCTGGGAGCTGAGATACCAGATCGGAAAGCACGGCGCGCACTGCTTCGAAGAGTGCCTGGGGCGATATCTGGGCACCCGAGTCAACAGGCTCCCATGGCGTCACAGATGACGCCATGGCCACGACACGGTCGTCCTTGTCGATGACGACCGCCTTGATCCCAGACGTACCGACGTCGAGACCTGCTCGCAGGGGCATGGTCATAATGGTACCGTCGCTTGACAACGTTGTCATTGCGGCTCGAACTCAGGATATATGGTGACCGACTTCAGGATGGCCCGGCTCTTCGGAGCCTCCGGCAACATGCTGAACGTGGCCATGGACCACGGGATGTTCGGTGAGCTGGGCTTGCTCACCGGGCTTGAAAGCTTGTCGGAAGCTGTTGCTCTTGTAGCCGGCGCCGGCCCAGATGCCATCCAACTTACCGCGGGACAGGCGCGGCACCTCCAGTCGATTCCCGGTCGGGGTCGGCCGGCCCTCGTGCTCCGGATCGATACAGCCAATGTGTACGGCGACGAACTTCCGCATCATCTGTTCAGCCTTGCCTCCCCGGCGAGCGTCGAAGAGGCGGTCAGGCTCGATGCGGCCTGTGTCGTCCTCAACCTGTTCGACATACCGGGCCGGCCGGACGTTCGCGACGCCTGCATCAGGAACATTCTCGAGGTCCGAGCGGCCTGTCACCGCTTCAGTATGCCGCTGATGGTCGAGCCGCTGGTAGCCCGACTCAACGTCGGACGTGGCTACGAAGTGAACGGCGACATCGACGCGATCCTCCCGCTGGCGCGTCAGGCGGTCGAACTCGGCGCAGATCTCCTCAAGGTCGATCCGCCGGATGATCTCAGCACTTTCCACCAGGTCGTCGATGTCGCCGATGTCCCGGTCTTGGTGAGAGGGGGGAGCAAAGTCTCCGAGGCTGAGCTCCTCGAGCGAACTCGAATGGTGCTCGACCAAGGCGCCAGGGGCGTGGTCTACGGTCGCAACATCATCCAGCACGAAGATCCGGTACGGCTCGTGGGAAAGATCATGCGCATACTCCATCCGGCGGGCGACGCAGAGGGCCCAATGTGAAGGACATCAAGGTCGGCGTGATCGGCGCCGGTCTTATGGGTCAAGAGCTCGCGTCGTCGATCGGGCGGTGGATGGCTCTCACCGATGCTACCTGTGTACCCCGAATCACCGCAGTCTGCGATCTGTCATCGGAACGGAGACGCTGGTTCGAACGACTAGCGACGGTGGAGATTTCTACCGCGGACTACCAAGAGGTCCTGAACTCGGACGTGGATGTTGTGTACGTGGCCGTTCCCCACGATGTTCACCAAGAGATTTACATGGCGACAGCGCAGGCTGGGAAGGCGTTCCTCGGGGAAAAGCCCTTCGGATTCGATCTAGAGGCGACCACGGCAATCGTGTCTGCCATCGATGAGTTCGGAGTGTTCGCTCGGTGCTCGAGCGAGATGCCGTTTTTTCCGGGCGCGCAGGAAGCAATCCAAGCCGTCATGGAGGGCGAGCTCGGCACCGTTCTCGACGCGACTTTTGCGTTCCTTCATTCGT
>JADFIY010000049.1 GCA_022566415.1 Acidobacteriota bacterium | reverse complement strand
ATGAACTCCAAGCTGCCGGTGCCCGCAACCGTGATCGCTGCCTCCACCTGGGCCACGCCGTGTATTTCTCGAGGGAAGGGCTCCACCGGTATATCAATCGGGTCGTGATGTCTGCGGCGATCAGCCCATGTGAGCAGCTGCTCCTCCTCATCGAGAATGGCTCGGGTGGTCAGAGCCCGGTCGACGGCGGCTTCGCTGATCGGTCTCCCGTCGCGACGCAGCGGGGCACGGGAGGGTACGGGTCGGGAGATGTCAACGCAGCGGGCAGCGGTTGCCTCCTGAGCAAGCTCCTCCAGGAGGTCGGTGACGTGGGATGCCTCGGCGGCGACGGTGGTGGGGACTGCGGCTGCCAGCTCGCGAGTGAGCTCGGCCGGACGCCACGTCGATTGGCGCTCGCCAAGCGAGTCGATTCCGTGCCTGACGATCGCCGCTGCCATCTCCGGGTCGATCTCCATCTGGTGGCGCTCCCACCCCAGCGCCGCGGCGACGAGCCGCTCCGGGTCGTACCCCAACTCCCGGACCCGGTGTTGCCACTCTTGGCGTAGCTCGTCGGCAGTGTGGCCGTGGGGTTTGGCGGGGCGGCTGTCCACTACCGCCTCTCGCTCCAAACGCCACCGCTCCCGCACAGTCGGGTCTCTCCCCAACTCGGTGCGGAAGCGTCCCAGCTTCTCCTCAACCCGGTGTTCCACGTCAGAGGTGCGTTGGGAGAATTCGGCCAACACGTCGGGGTCGATGTCGACGATCTCGGCGATCCCATGTTCGGGCTCCTCCCACCGGACCCCGAGGCGGCGAGTCAACTCGGCACGCAGACCGGCGTGATACAGAGCCGACAAGGTGCGCTGGTCGAGTTTGATGGTGCGGGCATCCAACGCCAGCCACCGCCCGTCGGGGGCTTTGACCCGGTTGGCGATCACCGCATGGGTGTGTAGCTGCGGGTCGAGCCTGCGGCTGGTGTGCTGCCGGAACACCGCCACCACGATCCCATCTGCATCCACCGTCACCACATGGTGGCGGCGACGCATCCGGGTATGAGCATGAGCCTCGACCCACCCCAACACCGCAGCTACTGCCTCCTCGTGCGCCTCGACGACCTGGCTGCGCACCTCGGCATCGCCGACGCCGAACAGGACCGATACCGATTTGGGGGCCGAGAAGGTGGCGTCGTAACCCCGCACCGACCCCTCCCCGTACCGGCGTCCCAGATCACCACCCGTCGCCGGGTCGTGCCCCGCCATTAAGGCCAAGAACGCGTCCGGGTCGACGTCGCCGTTCAGGCCGAGGAGCTCGGCGCCGCGTCCCCACCAGCGACCTGGCGGTTCATCCCCATCCAGGTAGTAGGAGGGCAGGTGTTCTGTGTAGTACCGACCCGCCGATGCGCCCTTCAACGTGGTCACCCGAACCGTCACAGCGCCCCCGTCGAGGGCGGCGCACCGCAGGTGTGCACTCGTCTGACTCTGTAATGCTGAGTTCCTGGTCGGATCGTCATCGGGTACTCCTGGGTCAGCTGGCGGTGGGGTCGGGTCGAAGAGGTCGGTCTGTCTCGGGATGTAGTGCAGGTCGATTCGGGTTCGATCGGTCTCGTGTGGCTGCAGATGCGGAGATCATCAGAAGCTGTTGATCCGCAGGGCGTGTCAGGGATCGGAGGTGACGGCCGTCGTCCTGGTGTAGTCCGATATCTGGCATTTCGATCTCGTTGCCGGGTGTTCTCTATTCGGGTCGCACCGAACCGTCTGTCCCCCAGATCAGACCAAAGATGGGTTACAGATGAGTGACAGATCGATTACAGATAGGTGTCGGATCGATAACAGAGAACCGACATCGTCGATGACGAATCCGCCGCAAACCCTTTCCCAGTAACGCTTGACAGCTATCTGTAATCTCGTCGACACCTACGCGAGCCACGATGTGCCGATGAAACAACTCGATGAACTGCTCAGCCCCCAGGACCTCGCCGACTACCTCGACGTCCCTGTATCGACGCTGTACGACTGGCGGTGGCGAGGCGAGGGTCCGAAGGGCTTCCGCGCCGGTAAGCACATCCGCTACCGACGAAGCGACGTTGAAGAGTGGATCCAGCGGCAGCTCGACTCTCACCTGAGCCACCGATGAACGCCCGCTCCTCACCCATCGTCCGATTGGCGGCAATCGCTACAGTCGTTGCCGGCCGCCCGATCGCGTCTCGACTCATCGTCTAGGGGGTACCGATGGCAACCGTCCGCAAACGTCACACAGCGAGCGGCGACACTCGCTGGGATGTCCGGTACTGGGACCCACAGCGCCGGCAACGGACAAGGACGTTCCAGAGGAAGATCGACGCCGACAAATTCGCCAACCTCGTTGAAACCGACATCGCTAGGGGCGAATGGCTCGACCCCGATCTCGCCAAGGAAACGTTTGGAGATTGGGCGAGCCGATGGCTGCTCACGACGAGAGGGCGTGCCCCAAAGACCCGCGAGCGCTACGAGTCGACCTTGCGCCGGCACCTGCTGCCGAGGTTTGAGACCACTCCGGTGTCACGCATCACGCATCCTGCGGTCCTGGCCCTTCTTGCCGACCTCGACTCGTCCGGATCGAGCCTGCATACCGCGCGGAATGTGCGGGCGGTGCTTCGCTTGGTGCTCGAGCTGGCGCGACGATCTGGTGCAATCCGGGTCAACCCGGTCGACGGAGCGACGCTACCGATGCCTCCGCCCACCGAGATGGTCTTCCTCACCGCCGATCAGATCGCGACGCTCGCCTCGGAGGTCGCCAACCGGCACAGCGCAGGGAACGGGCGTGCAGGGACCATCCACCCCGACTACGGACTCCTCGTCCGTTTCGCTGGTTTCACCGGCCTGCGCGCCGGGGAGATCGTCGCTCTTCGGACAGCAGCCATCGACACGATGCGCGGCCGCGTCCACGTGTTGGCCTCTGCCACAGAGGCGTACGGCAGGATCCATGTCGGCCCCCCAAAGACCAAGCAGCGCCGGTCCGTCCCGATCCCCAAGTCCCTTGTCGACGAGCTGACGCAGCATCTAGCAGGGAAGGGTGAGTCCGACTTCGTCTTCACGTCTGCGCAGGGTGAGATGCTTCGGTACTCGAACTTCTATCGGCGCCACTTCAAACCGGCCGTCAGCCGGGCAGGCTTGCCGGAGGCGACAAGGTTCCATGATCTGCGGCACAGCTTTGCGGCACTGCTCATCGCCGAAGGAGCACACCCTAAAGCCATCATGGAGTGGCTTGGCCACAGCAGCATTCAGGTGACTTTGGGAACCTACGGTCATCTGTTCCCGAACCTCGAGGCGTCCCTCGTGGATGCCCTCGATGAGGTCTACCGATCGGCGCAACTGATCGAGGTCGCCACGGTGAGCTCGATCGAACGCTGAGCCAACTGCTCGGTCGTCACCAGGAACCACGGCTCAAGATCCATCGGATGCCCCGCCCTAGGTCACCCTGTGGCGTCTTAGATCGCGGCATCGCGGCTCGACCTTGGCGCACAGAACGCGAAACGGTTGCCTGCTCGTGTGGTATGGATGTGGTATGGAGCGACTTGGCCGCTCGGTTTAGCGATCATGTTGCGCCGCAGAACCGTTGCAGCACAAGGGTTTTCGCTGGAGCCGGGTGTCGGATTCGAACCGACGACCTTCTCTTTACAAGAGAGATGCTCTACCAGCTGAGCTAACCCGGCGGCTCTTCAGGTTACCCAGCCCCGCATTCGAGCCACCTCGAAGACGGCGAGCGAAATCGCAACCGATGCATTCAGGCTTTCCGCCGGCCCGGCGTGGGGGATGGCCACCAGCGCGTCGCAGCGCTCCGCGGTGAGCCGTGACAGCCCCGAACCTTCTGCGCCGACCACGAGTGCCACCGGGCCGGTGAATAGGTCCAGCCCGAACAGAGACCGGTCGCCGGAGGCATCGAGGCCAACTCGCCAAACGCCGAGTTGGTCGAGGCGCTTGAGCGCCTCCGGGATCGAGCCGACCTCGGCGACCACGACCTGCTCGAAAGTCCCGGCCGCGGCCTTGAATGCGGCGGCTCCCAAAGCGGCCGTCCGTCTTCGTGGGACCACGATGGCCTGGAACCCAGCGGCGACCGCCGATCGCACTGCGGCGCCGACGTTTCGGGGATCCTCCAGGTGGTCGAACACCAGAAGCGCCGCCGGCTCGGTGGCAGCGACTGCTTCCTGGAGCGTTGTGGTGGCGATCGGACGGCAGACGGCTATCACGCCCTGGGGTGCGCTTGTCGTGGCGTGGGGTCGCACGTCGTCGACGACGTCGACGCTCACCGACGCCGATCTTGCCGCGTCCACGAGCGCTGCATAGGCGTCACTCTTCAATCGGTGCGCCTCGACCCGCAGGGCGATGACCCGACCTGCGGTGAGTGCAGCGGCGACGGCGTGGAGGCCTTCGACGCTATCGCCGATGCCAGCGGGCGCCATCTGCGGTGTCTTCTACGACGATCCCGATCGCCGCCAACTCGTCACGAATCGAGTCGCCGGCCTCGAAATCACCGGAGGTCCTCGCCTGTTCGCGCCGGTCAAGGAGCGCATCGACATTGGCGGCCGCGCCGTGCCGTTCGGCAATTTCGCCGATGAGGTCGGCAAGGTCGGCGACTCCGTCGGAGCGCTCATCGAGCGCAAGCATGCCCATGATCTCGTCGAACACCGCGATCAGCCCGCCGATGTCCTCGCCATCATCGAGCCTCCGGTTGCCGTCGCGTACGACATCGAAAAGCACTCCGAGCCCACCTGCCACGTCGAAGTCCTCGTCCATCGCAGCCCGAAATCTCGCCATGGCCTCTGCATCCGGCGGATCCTCAACCGGCCCCTCGACCCGTCTGCGAAACGCCCAGAGCCGCTGCAGCGAGGCCTCGGCGTCGTCGAGTGCCTCCTGGGTGAAGTCGAGTGGCTTGCGATAGTGGGTGCGCAGATACAGGAGCCGCACCGCGGTCGGCTCGTGCAAGCTCAACACCTCGAGGAGGTCGACGACATTGCCGGTCGACTTCGCCATCTTCTCCCCTCCCAGGTTCATCATCCCGTTGTGGAGCCAAATGCGGGCGAACACGGTGCCGAACGCGGCCTCGGATTGAGCTATCTCGTTCTCGTGGTGCGGAAAAATCAGGTCGTGACCGCCGGCATGGATGTCGAAATCATCTCCGAGATATCGCCGTGCCATTGCCGAGCACTCGATGTGCCAGCCGGGACGTCCTGGCCCCCACGGCGATTCCCACGACGGTTCACCCGGCTTCGCCGCCTTCCATAAGGCAAAGTCGAGCGGGTCGCGCTTGTGTTCCTCAGGCTCCACTCGCTCGCCGGCCCGCAAGTCATCGAGGTTCTGCCGCGACAGCCTGCCGTACTCAGGAAACGAGCGAACGGCGAAGTAGACGTCGCCGTTCGCGACATACGCATAGTCCTTTCCGATCAATGTCCCGATCAGATCGATCATGTCGTCAATGTGCTCTGTGGCCCATGGCTCAACAGTTGGCTCCTCGACCCGGAGGAGCCGATACGCCTCGGCAAAGTCCTTGTAAGACTGCTCGACCACATCCTGCGTGTCGATTCCGCGCTCGTTGGCCGCTGCGATTATCCGATCCTCGACATCGGTGACGTTGCGCACGTAGGTGACGTCGTAACCAAGCCAGGAGAGATAGCGACGGATCACATCGAATACCACGGCATAGCGGCCATGACCCAGATGAGGGCGTGCCTGGACGGTGGCGCCGCACACGTACATGGACACGGCGCCCTGGTCGCGCGGAACGAACTCGACCAGCTCGCGCTCCAGTGTGTTGTAGATCTGCATCGGCTCAGAGATGGTACCGGCCATCCATCTGACCCCGCCGTGCCGGCGCCTGCCACAATCCCGGTGATGACCCGCGATTCGTCATCGCAACCCCTCGTGTACGGGCACCGCGGAGCCTCGATGCACGCCAGGCAGAACACCGTCGAGGCGTTCGCCCTCGCCATCGAGCATGGCGCAGACGGTGTCGAACTCGACGTCAGGCGCACCCGGGACGGTGCGATGATCGTTCATCACGAGGAACGAGCGGTACCGCACGCGGACCCATTCATCACCCAAGACCTCATAGCGATCAAGGCTGCGACGCCGTGGGTGCCCACGCTCGACGAAGCCTGGGCCGCGATCGGGGACTCGGCGTTGATGAACATCGAGATCAAGAACAAGGTGGGGCAGGCCGACTTCGACCAGACCAGACGCATCGCCGGCCAGGTCGTGGAATGGATCGAGGCCAACGCAGGCCGGGACCGGGTCCTGGTGTCGTCGTTCGACGGCATTGCCCTGAAGGCGGTCAAGGACCGCGACCCCGACATCCACACGGGGCTTCTCGTCACCATCGCCGTCGATCCCATCACCGCCATCGAATGGGCGATGCGCGATGGCCACTTCTCGGTCAACCTGCCGCTGGCGACCGTGCTCGGCGACGCCCGGCGCATCGTGGATGCCGCCCGCCCTGTGCAGGTGCTGGTTTGGACGGTGAACGACCCGCACGCCGCCCTCATCCTGGCCGATGCCGGGATCGGGGGCGTGTTCAGCGACGATCCAGGTCTGATCGTCGCCGCCTTTACCCAGGGGTAATGACTCACCGATAGACGGTGGCGACGGCGGCCGCCGCAATACCCTCGTCGGCCCCGATCGAGCCCATCCCGTCCGTGGAGGTCGCCTTCACGGAGACCGCATCGACGTCGATCCGGAGCACCTCCGACAGCGCAGCCCGCATCGCATCGCGATGCGGAGCCACCCGCACCGACTCGGAGATGATCGTCACGTCGACGTTGCCGACGCGGTAGCTCTCGTTCTCCACCAGGCGCATCGCGCGAACGAGTAACTCCATCGAGTCGGCTCCCTGCATGTCTGGATCATCCGAAGCGAAGTGGGTACCGAGGTCGCCGATCCCCAGGGCACCGAGCAAGGCGTCGATCAAGGCATGGGCGGCCACGTCGCCGTCGCTCGTTGCTTCGACTCCACGGGCGTCATCGACCTCGATGCCACAGAGGATCAATGGTCCGCCGGGTCCGAAGCGGTGGGCGTCGAAACCCCAGCCAACCCTGGTGTGGCCCTCAGCCACGGTCCACCGAGCGCAATGCTCGCGCCAGTTCGAGATCCTCGAGGTAGGTCACCTTGATGTTCGCTCGGTCACCGGCGATCGTCACTACCCGTTCGCCGATAGCTTCGACGAGCATGGCGTCGTCGGTGGCGTCCGCTCGAGCGGAGGCATGGGCCTTGCGCAGAATCTCGGCCCTGAACCCCTGCGGCGTTTGCACTGCGACCAGCGACGAGCGATCAACGGTCTCTACGACCTCATCGCCTGCGATGGACTTCAGCGTGTCGGGAACGGGTACTGCGGGGACAACGCCTGCGACGTCACCGGCGCGAAGCCGGTCGATGACCCGGACGACGAGCTTGGGGTCGGTGAGGGGCCTGGCGGCGTCGTGGACGAGCACGAACTCAACCGTCGGCGGCACACGGTCGAGCCCATTGCGCACTGAATCGATGCGTCGCTCCCCGCCAGGAACGCCGCCTGGAACATCTCCGACGACCACAACTTCGTCGACACCTCCAGACCTGAGCGCACGCTCGGCATGAACCCAAAGTGGGTCGTCGTCGAGGAGGGCGGCGTGCTTCGGGCTGCCAAACCGAACTCCTCTTCCGGCTGCGACCAGGATGGCCCAGAGATCATTGGGCGAGCTCATGACCCTCGATGGTATGCCGCTGGCGTCAGGCCTCCACCAACTCCTCGATCTTGGGGAGGGCTCGCTCCAGCTTCTTGACCGCCTCCTCCTCGGAGATGTCGAGCGAGAACTGGAGCTCGCTGATGATGATCAGGCGGGCCTTGGCCAGCATCCGCTTGAGCGCGGGAGAGATGCCTTTGACCTTCTGGGCGTAGTCGAGATCCCTGATCACCTCTGCGACCTGGAAGATGTCGCCGCTGTTGATCTTCTCGGTCAGAATCTTGTACCACCGGCTCCAGTTCGATCCGGCCTCCTGCGGCTCGCTGCGCAACGCGGCGAACACCTGCTTGGCTTTGTTTTTGCTGATGACCGGGCGCACCCCAAGCTCGACCGCTGAATCCACCGGCACACTGACCGTGAGTTGGTCGGTTGCAATCTCGAGGATGAAGTAATCCCGCTTCTCGCCACCAATGTCGAGCTTGCGCTTCTTGATGATCGTCGCCGCGCCGTGATGGGGATAAACGACCTTGTCGCCGACGGCAAACGGGATCGCCGGCTTCTTGACAGGCTCGGCGTCGACAGTCTTCGGCTTCGTTGCCTTGGCCGCCGGTTTCTTGGCTGGCGGCTTGGTCGCTTTGGCCACGGGCTTCGTTGCCTTGGCCGCGGGCTTCTTCGCTGGAGGCTTGGTCGCCTTGGCCGCGGGCTCTTTGGCAGGTGACTTTTTCGCCGCCGGCTTCTTGGCAGAGGCCTTCTTCGTCGCCGGCTTCTTGGCTGTCGACTGCTTGACGGCTGTTGACTTCGTAGTTGCGGAGGACTTTGACGAGGTCGACTTCGTTTTCGCCGTGGTCGTCGTCGTTTTCTTCGCTGCCAAGGCTCACCTGGGGACGGGGGTTCGTGCAGTGTACCGGCGACGGGCCCGGTACCGATGCAAGCTCAATCAGGTGTCGACAGGCCCCTGGAATGGGGGAGTTGGTCCAGGTATACCCGGATCCGGGCTGCCCGGGCCGGACCCACCCCTTCCACGTCGTCCAGATCGCCGACGGTAGCGTCCTTGAGCCGGGCGATGGTTCCGAACTTGCGCATGATGGCTTCCCTGACACTCTCGGGTAGCCGTGGAACCGAGGCCAGCGCTCGCGCCCCTCGCGGGCTCACCTCCGCATCGAGCGGAGTCAACCCGATCGCCTGGGCGACGGTTGCGGTCTGATACAGGTCTTCGGTCGCCACCCTGTCGAGCCGCCCGAATGCGGACGATCCGCGTCTCGGCTTTCGATCCTGGTAGTCGATGTTGATCAGCTCCACGATCGATGCCACTCCGGTGGCCAGATCGCTGGCCTGGAGCTGGACCATCGGCGCCTCGTCCCCGAGTTCCACGGCTAGTGCCTCGAGATCGTCAACGGTGCGTAGTACCAGCATCGCTCGCTGGATCACCATGACTGCATCGCGTAACGTGACGATGCCGTCGTTTTCGTACTGGTTGAGCCGGACGATCGCCTCATCGAGACGCCGTCGCAGCCGCTCCAGCGACTGCAGCCGCTGGTTGGCCACGGCCAGCAGCGTCATCGGCGCCTGGAGGACCACACGGGCGTCTCCGGCGAACAGCACGGCGACATTGCGGCCCTCCTCGCTCACCGCAAGCACCGACAAGCCGGTCTGCAGCGCCATCCGCTCCGCGGTGCGAAAACGAGTGCCGGTCTCTTTGGTCGGGATGGTCGGATCGGGGACGAAGTGGACATTGGCCCGCTCGATCGTGTTGGTGTCACTATCGATGACGATGCCACCGTCCATCTTGGCGAGCTCAGCGATCCGTTGTGCGGTCAACGACACATCGACGAGCCGAAACCCGCCTGTCGACAGCTCGTCGACGCGATCCCCCGGCGCGATGACGATCAGCGCTCCCGTTCCCTGATTGAAGATCAGTCGGGCAGCCTCACGTAACGTCGTGCCTGGCGCAAAACGGCGGAGCACCTCGAGCGGCGGGGTGGAAACTGTGGCCATCCGGACCGCAGGCTAGTCCACGCCAATGGGTGGCCTCTCATGAGCCGATACTTGCGATCGTCAGTGAGCGGTCCCCGCTGTTCTGTCTGGGCGAATCGTCGCCGCAGCCAGACCCGCCTCGACGAGTGCATCGAGGAGATGCGGGTACGTCGACCCGTCGATGATCCCACCAACGCCGAGGCGCACAACCTCGGCGCGGCGCCGTTGCCGATGCGGTACCCCGCGCAGCTCGCCGGTCAGCCCGACCTCACCCCAGGCGGCAACATCAGTGATGGCAACGCCCGACGCTGCCGACGCCACCGCCAGCGCCACCGCGAGGTCGGCGGCGGGCTCGCTGAGCTGCAATCCGCCCATGGCCGACACGTAAACGTCATGACGACCCAGCGGTAGGTCGGCATGCCGCTCCAGCGCGGCCAGGATCTGATGGACCCGGGCCGCAGGCAAGCCCTTGACACTTCTCCGCGGCTGGGCGGCCGCCGAGGGTACGACCAGGGCCTGCACCTCGACTACCAGCGAGCGTAACCCGTCGATCGTCGGGAACAGCACGCTCCCCGGTGCGGCCGCGTCCCGACCTGCTATCAGCGTGGCGCTGGGATCGGCAACGGCACGCAGACCATCGGGCAGCATCTCGAAAATACCTACCTCGTCGACGGATCCGTGGCGGTTCTTCACACAACGGAGAAAGCGGAGCCCGCGGTGTGGATCACCCTCGATGGTGATGACCACGTCGACCATGTGCTCGAGGAGTTTCGGCCCGGCGATGGACCCGTCCTTGGTGACATGACCGGTCAAAACCACGGCCGTCTCCGAGTCTTTGGCTCCCGAGATCAGCCGAGCTGCCGCCCCTCGAACCTGAGCCGGACCGCCCGTACCCCCCACCTGCGCCGGCACGGTGACCGTCTGGATCGAGTCGACGACGACGAGGTCGAAACGACCGGACTCGATCATGGCCAGGATCGCGGTCACGTCGCGCTCGGCAGCGATCGAAACGTGCTCGACGAGCGCGCCGATCCGATCGGCCCGCATCCTGATCTGGTTCAGCGACTCCTCCCCAGACACGATGAGGGCGGTGCCGCCCAGTGCGGCAGCAACCTCGAGCACCAACGTCGACTTGCCGACACCGGGTTCCCCGGCGACCAGAGTAACCGAGCCGGCAACGATGCCCCCACCGAGCACCCGGTCGAACTCATCGATGCCGGTCGCCAGGCGCTGTCCGCCGGCGGCGGGTGCGACCTCGGTGATCGCAATCGGGAGGGTGTCGGTGGAGTGGGTTGTCTGCTCGCTCAGCGTTCCGGTCGTTCGGCACTGGGGGCAGAACCCCATCCAGCGGGCAGTGGTGTATTCGCATGTCGTGCACCGATATGACGTCATGAAGACACGCTACGGGGTGGGTGTGACAGGAATGAGTCACAAGTCGCAAGACGCAAGTCGCAAGTCGCAAGTCAATACGAAGTTGCTCAGCCGCGTCGGGTCGCGGCGTAGATCGCTGCGGCCAGCACGGAAACCAGCAGGATCATTCCGAGTATGTTCCACACCGTCCACGGCTCCGCGACGCGTACCTGCGCGATAAACGACATGCGTGGCACAATACCGGGCGAAACCACTCCCGAGGTGCGTCGGATGGACAAGGACACACCCGATTTCGATGACCTGTTCGAGCCATTTGAGCTCGATGAAGGCCCGCCCCCGAGCAGCGATAGGCCCGAGCCCGGGTACCAACCGGCGGCGGCCTCGGCTGGTGCAGTCTCCGACGTTGCGACGGTCGCCTGCCCTTCATGTGGGTCAGCGAACCCCGAATACAACCGCCACTGCGAGCAATGCGGCGCCCGGCTCAGCCAGGAATCGCTGCCGGTTGCCCCACCGCCAACACTGCGGACCTCCCCCGGTGCCAGGGCGCTTGGGGTGCTCGCCGCCGTGATCCTGCTGGTGGCGCTCGCCGCCCTGGTATTCAACGTGTTCAGGGGTGAGACCACTGCGCAACCGACGTCGACGACCTCGGCGACAACCACGATCCCGGTGGCGGTCAAGGAATTGTTCGCCTCCTCCGTCGATGCCAGCTCGTCCCTGGCCGGCTGGGAACCGGAGAACCTCATCGACGGCGACCCTTCGACGCACTGGAACGACGAAAGCCTGCACGGGATCGGCGCCGTGCTGACGTTCACGTTCTCTGATCCGGTGAGCATCACCGAAATCGAATTGCAGAACCTGCTAGACGATGAGGGCTTCAAACGGAACTACAAGATCCAGGGATACCTGATCACGACCGACGATCTGACCGTCGATTTCTCGGGTCGGCTCGACAATGTCAACGACCCGCAACGGATCCCCATCGCCAGCCTGGGGACGCGGGAGCTGACGATCCGGGTGATGAGCACCTATCCCGCAGAGTCGGCCGGCGACAAGCCGCCGTTCGACGAGCTGGCGCTGTTGTCCGTGCAGTTCTTCGGTACCGACACCTAGAGAGTCGCAAGTCGCAAGACGCAAGTCCCAAGCAAGACCGCCCCCTGTCTCGCGTGTCAGGTGACTTCTGACCTGGGTCTCTCAACCACTGAGTCGCAAGACGCAAGTCCAAGTCCCAAGCAAGATCGCTCCTTGTCTTATGTCATGCGTCTTGTGACTTGCGACTCTTAATCCTTGATGTAGGGCTGACCGTCGGCTGCCGGTGGCCGTGCCTTTCCGACGACACCGGCAACGACGATGATGGTGACGATGTAGGGCGTCATCGACAGGAACTCCGAAGGGATCGGCGCGCCCAGGATGCCCAGCTTGGTTTGTAGGCCCCTGGCGAATCCGAACACGAGCCCGGCGCCGAGCACCCCAAACGGCATCCAACGACCGAAAATCATTGCGGCGAGCCCGATGAACCCGATCCCTGCGGTCATGTTCTCCTCGAACCTCGGTACCTGCGACAGCGTTATGAACGCACCACCGAAGCCGGCGATCAGACCGCCAAGAATGACGTTTCGGTATCGGGTGCGATAGACGTTGATGCCGACGGTGTCTGCAGCCTCCGGATGCTCGCCAACCGATCGCGAGCGAAGGCCCCACCGGGTGTAGAACAGCCCGAAGTGGATGACGATCACGAGGATGAACATCCCGTAGACGAAGAACGAGTGATCGAAGAACACCGGGCCCAGGATCGGGATGTCCGACAGGATGGGGATCGGAAACGGTGCGAACCGTCCAGGCGAATTGAAGTGCGGAGCCGCCGCCAACACACGTGAGGCGAGGAACGAGGTGAGCCCGAGGGCAAAGATGTTGATCACGACGCCGGCGATGATCTGATCCACCCGGTATTTGATGGAGAGGACCGCAAGTACCGCACCGAGGACCGCACCCGAGACCAGCGCTCCGACTAACCCGACCCAGGGACCAAACGCCGAGCCGAGGATGGTGCCGACGAACGCCGCGGTCAGCAACTGGCCCTCGATGGCGATGTTGATGATGGCCACTCGCTCGCACATGAGCCCGGTGAGCCCACCCAGCGTTACCGGCACCGACAGGATGACCGTTGACCGCAGCATGCCGACGAAGCTGAACGACTTGCCCCCGGCGGCCCAGGCGAGGAAGGCGAGGACGAAAAACACCATTCCGACGGCAAGGATCCGGTTCGTCCACTTGAGGTGCGAGCGGCGCAGCACGACACCACCGAGGAAGGCGAGGATGCCGGCAACAACGAACCCGAGCAACTGCGTGTTGACGGTCCACTCGATCCCTGGAAAGCGGTCGGTAGGCAGCGCTAACGTGAACGTGGAGTCGAGATCGCATGCGACGTTGAGCCCGAACGCCCAGAACACGAACCCGGCAAGGGCAACCAGAGTCACCCCGACGATGGTCGCCCGTCGCTGCTGCGGCGTCGTCCGCGCCTTGACCTCGGTCGCGGAGACGGCGACGTCGGTCATCCACCCCACCCCTTGGTGAGCTGCAGGCCCTCTTCACCCTCGGGTGCCTTGAGCCGATAGATCGAACGCACCAGCTCGGGGGCGGCGATGAACACGATGATCAGCGCCTGCATGATCAGCACGAGGTCGAGGGGGATGCCCGCCAGACCCTGCATCGAACGACCGCCGGCACGCAGTGCCCCGAACAGCAGCCCGGCGGCAAGCACTCCGAATGGGTGAGATCGGCCAAGCAGGGCCAGGGCGATGGCATCGAACCCGGTGGTGCCGGAAAATCCGGGCAGCGCTTGGTACGGCGCCAGGCCCAGGAGTTG
>JADFIY010000048.1 GCA_022566415.1 Acidobacteriota bacterium | reverse complement strand
GTTTGGCTGGAGCCGGAGCTGCGGTTCGTCGGTCGATTCGACGAGGGGCCGGAGGTTCGCTCATGAAGACAATGGACCGACGCATGGCAGAGCGCCGCCATCGTGTCACCGAGGAGCGGGCTCGGACGAGGCTCCGACTCGTGATCGGCCTCGTAGCGTTGGTCGGGTTGGCGGCGGCCGGGTTCGCCCTGGTGCGATCCCCGCTGTTGTCCGTCGACAAGGTCACCGTTACCGGTGCTGAGCATTCAGATCCTGCTGCCGTTCTTGCTCGCCTCGACGTCGTCCCGGGCACCCCGACCGTTTCCGTCAACGCCGATGCGGTTGAAGCGGCGCTACGCGCCGATCCGTGGGTCGCCGACGCGCAAGTGGTGGTCAGCTGGCCTGGCAGTGTCGATGTCGAGGTGACGGAGCACGTTCCGGTGGCCGCAGTAACCACCGCCGGCGGTTACGCGTATGTCACCACAGGTGGTGCGGTTGTCGAGATGCTCGATGACCCGATCGGGATGGCCCTCATTGCAGGCAATGTGCCCGAAAACATCCGCCCCGGCACAACCATCTCGGCGGCGGCGACGCTGGGTGCCCTCGAGTTCATCGACTGGCTGCCAGGCGACATCGCACGGGTGACCGTCGTCTCTATCGATGAGGCAGGCCAGCTGACGGCAACCATCGACGATTTGACGGTGCGGCTGGGCCGAGCCAGAGAGATGCAGTCGAAGGCGTTGGCGCTTGCCGCCTTGATCGGACACGGCCTTGCCCCCGGTAGCCATGTCGATATCACCGCCCCGCGACGCCCGGCGGTGGCCAACCCTCAACCTGAGGTCGAGGATGAGGGAGAGACACCACCGGAGGTTCCACCCACTGACTAACCTTTGGCATGCGGCTTGGAGGTTCCCATGAATGAATACACTCCACATTCCTATCTTGCGGTTATCAAGGTGGTCGGTGTCGGCGGCGGCGGCGTCAACGCCGTCAACCGCATGATCGAGGCCGGGGTCGGTGGAGTCGAGTTCATCGCCATCAACACCGACGCCCAGGCATTGCTGATGTCGGACGCGGATCTCAAACTCGATATCGGGCGCGACACGACGAAGGGGCTTGGAGCAGGATCCGATCCCGAGATCGGGAGGATGGCGGCGGAGGATCATCGCAGCGAGATCGAGGATGCGCTCGCCGGTGCCGACATGGTTTTCATCACCGCGGGTGAGGGCGGCGGGACCGGAACCGGAGCGGCGCCGATCGTTGCCGAGATCGCCAAGGCAGCGGGCGCGCTGACCGTGGGCGTTGTGACCCGACCATTCGGATTTGAGGGTCGCCGGCGTTCGGTCGCAGCAGAGCAGGGGATTCAGGAGCTGAAGAACGCCGTGGACACGCTGATCATCGTTCCCAATGATCGACTGCTCGAGATCACCGACGAAAGCACCCCGGTCAACGAGGCCTTCAAGATGGCGGACGAGGTGCTCACCAACGGAGTGCGCGGGATCTCCGACCTCATCACTACACCCGGCCTCATCAACGTCGACTTTGCCGACGTCAGGACGGTGATGGCCGACGCCGGCTCAGCCGTTATGGGAATCGGGGAGTCGACCGGCGAGAACCGAGCCGTGCAGGCTGCGGAGAAAGCGATTTCGAGTTCACTACTCGAGTCGTCGATGGACGGCGCTCGCGGCACACTCCTTGCCATCGCCGGTCCAAGGGAGATGACGCTGCACGAGGTGAGCACGGCGGCTTCGATCGTCGCCGATCACTCGGATGGGGATGCCAACATCATCTTCGGCGCAATCATCGACGACACCCTCGGCGACGCCATGCGGGTGACCGTCATCGCTGCGGGGTTCGATCGAGGCCCCCGGCCTTCTCCATTCTCCTTCGGATCGACGTCTTCACCCACGGAGGGTCTTGGACTCGACGATGCCGACGATGGGCCCGAGGGGACAGACGACATGGATATCCCGGGCTTCGTCCAGGGATGATCGAAGCGCCCGGGTTCCGCGGCGCCATCTTCGGAGAGGCAGCAGACGGGGATCCGCGCACGAATCCTGCGGTTCGCTCTCACTTTTCTGGACGGTTTGGCGCCCCGGATCGCTGGTCGTGGGTGAACCAGGTGCACGGCGGCACCGTGCTGGCCGTTGATGAGCCTGGGAGCGCAGGGGACGGCGACGGTCTGGCCACCAGTTCGGTTGGCTTGGCGGTCGGCGTGGCGACGGCCGACTGCGTCCCGGTGATCATCGAAGGCACTCGCACCACCGTTGTCGTTCACGCCGGATGGCGCGGCATGGCCGCAGGCGTGGTCGATGCCGGCGTGGCTGCGGCCCGCGTCGGTGGCGACACCCCGATACGGGCAGCGATCGGCCCGTCGATAGGGCCCTGCTGCTACGAGGTCGGGACCGAGGTGCTAGCCGTCCTCGATTCATATGTCGCAACCACGACATGGGGGACCAGCAGCGTCGACCTGTGGTCGGCTGCCGAGGCGCAACTCGGAGGCCTGCAGGTGTGGCGAGCCGATCTCTGCACCTTCACCGATTCTCGATTCCTCTCCCACCGTCGTGACGGGACAACGGAACGGCAGGTATCAGTCGCATGGCTGTCCGCGAGCTGACGGAGGTCCAGCGCCGGATTGCAAGTGCTGTCCGGCGCGCCGGACGCCAGCCCTCCGATGTCACGCTGGTGGCGGTGTCGAAAGGCCGCAGCGACAGCGAGGTGCAACGGCTGTACGACAGTGGTCATAGCCTATTTGCCGAGAACCGCGCCGAAGCCCTGGCGTCGCGGCTCGGTGGCCCGCTTCCGGTCGACATCACCTGGCATTTCGTCGGCAGCGTGCAAAGACGCAAGGTCAAGGTGATTGCGTCGAGCGTGGAGCTTTTGCACTCGATGGATCGACCCCGTCTCGAAGGAGCGTGGGCGCAGCTGCCGGACCCACCGCCGGTGTTGCTACAGGTCAACATTGCCGCTGAACCGCAGAAGCACGGGTATCCGCCCGCCGAAGTGTTGGAGGCGGCGCAGCGCCTGGTCGACCTCGGTGTGCCGGTGCGCGGCCTGATGATTCTCCCCCCGGCACCCGGGGTGGCTGAGGATTCGCGATCGTGGTTCACCGAACTCGCCTCTATCGGCGCCACACTGCGCGCACGGCACCCGGGCGCCGTAGAGCTTTCGATGGGTATGTCGGACGACTTCGAAGTCGCGATCGAGTGTGGTGCAACGATGATTCGCCTGGGACGGGCTATCTTTGGCACCGGCGAACCCGATATCGGAGCCCGCCGAGTGGAGGACTGAACATGGCTACGTTCTGGCAGAAAACCCTGTTCTATCTTGGTCTCGTCGACGACGAGGGTGGATATCCGGGCTTGGGCGGCGATGAGCGAGCCAACGCAGCCGTAGTGGCGAGCGATCCCGACGCGACCGGAACCGTCACCGCCCGGCCCCCTGGCACCGTGGCCGGCCGCCGTGTCGATCCGCCAGCCTCATACCGGCGCACATCGACGTGGCAGCACACCGAAGCCGGCGTGTACGTGCAACCGGACCCAGGATCATCATCGGTCTCGGACGACCTGTCAGGATCATCATCGGTCTCGGACGACCTGTCAGGATCATCATCGGTCTCGGACGACCTGTCTCTGACAACGCCGGAAACCGAGGTAATCATGGCGCGCAATTTCTCAGACGCCCAGCGGCTTGCCGACGGCCTTGGTAGTGGGCGCGCCGTCGTGCTCGACCTTCGCAACACCGAGCCCGAGATGGTACGCCGCCTCGTCGACTTCACCTCCGGGCTGACTTATGCCTTGAACGGCAAGATGGCGAAGACCGCCCAAGGCGTGATCCTGGTTTCGCCGGCGGGGGTCACGGTCGGGGCCGACGAGCTCGACCGGTTGGCGGCGGCTGGCCTGTACAGCCCGGGCTGATCGATGGACCTTCTCGTCGATCTCGTCTGTTTTGTGCTCGAGATCGCGTTCTGGGCCATCATCGTCTGGATCGTCCTGAGCTATGTGGTGTCGTTCGGCCGTCTCTCCTTCGACCATCCGGTGCGGAGGTTCTACGACTTCATGTCCCGGCTCATCGAACCGGTGCTGCGTCCCATCAGGAACGTCATCCCGCCGCTGCGCATCGGGGGAGCCGCACTCGACCTTTCGCCGCTGGTGCTCATCATCGGGATCCAGGTCATCTCCTTTGTCATCTGTTGATGAGCGCCTCGATGCCGAGGTAAACGTCGCTGCCGTCGATGTCGACGAGCACAGCATCG
The DNA here is from genome assembly GCA_022566415.1 of Acidobacteriota bacterium. Lineage (GTDB taxonomy): Bacteria > Actinomycetota > Acidimicrobiia > Spongiisociales > UBA5794 > JACZST01. The sequence goes on along the minus strand of JADFIY010000048.1, from coordinate 9,653 downwards.
AGTGATCCCTCGTCGAGCGACTCGGCGAGCACCTCGCCGGCGATGAGCGCGGAGTGGACGCCAAATGCGTCCCGGATCGTGTCATCGTCGGCCGACCAAACCACGGTGATGTGGTCGGTGACATCGAGACCGAGGTTGCGGCGTATGCGCTGGATGCGGTTGACGATCTCGCGGGCGAAGCCCTCGAGGCGGAGGTCGTCGGTGACGGTCGTGTCGAGCGCCACCGTGAGCGGTCCAGACGAAGCCACCACCGTCCCGGGATGCGGGGTCCTGGACACCACCAGGTCTTCGGCTGTTAACTCCTCGCCGCCGACGGTCATCGGGTCACCGTCGAGCATCGCGGCCACGGTGTCGTGATCGAGACCGGCGATGGCAGCTGCGATCTCCTTGGTCCGTTCCCCGAAGCGGGGACCGATCCGTTTGAAGTCGGCCTTCGCCGATAGCTCGACCACATTGGATTCGTCCGGGATCACCTCCACCTCGCGCACGTTGAGCTCCTCTTGGATCAGGCGGCTGTGCGCAGCGATGCCTTCGCGCACAGTGGGATCACGGGCAATCACGGTGACCACACTCAAGGGTTGGCGTACGCGAAGACCGTCACGTTTTCGCAGGCCGAGTCCCAGGGTGACCACAGTTCGCACGTAGGCCATGTCCGTCTCCAGGGTCGCGTCGATGACGGCTCGGTCGGCGGTCGGATAGTCGACATGATGAATGCTCCGAGGCGCGTTCTCGTCGATCGCAGTGACCAAACCCTGATAGATCTCCTCGGTGATGAAGGGAAGAACAGGAGCGGCCACCGTTGCGAAGGTGGTCAGCACCTCGTACAGCGTGGCGAAGGCGGCGAGCTTGTCGGTGTCGTCACCACCGACGCGGTGCGCCCAGAACCGGCGCCTCGACCGCCTGATATACCAGTTGGTGAGGAAGTCGACGAAGCCGATGATCGGCGGAATCACGGCAAACAACCGGTATGACTCCATCTCCCGGTTGACGTCGGCGATCAGGCTCTGCAGCACGGAGAGGATCCACCGGTCGATCTCGGGTCGGTCGGAGATGGCGGGTGCGGCGGCGAGGTCCTCAGCCGATATCCGGTCGGCCTCCGCATAGGTGGTGAAGAACGAGTACGAGTTCCACAGCGGAAGCAGGACGGTCCTTACCACCTCCCTGACGCCATCGTCCCTGAACCGCAACGGGTCCGCCCGCAGCACCGGCGAGTTGATCAGGTAGGCGCGCATGGCGTCTGCCCCGTACGCGTCGAGGATCTCCGAGGGATCGGAGAAGTTCCCTGCGCTCTTGGACATCTTGCGTCCGTCCTCCGCAAGGAGCATGCCGGTCACGACACAGTGCTGGAATGGAGCCACGTCGAAGATGCCGGTCGACAGGACAAGCAGCGTGTAGAACCAGCCGCGGGTCTGGTCAAGGCCCTCGGCGATGAAGTTGGCGGGGAACCCAGCCTCGAACCGCTCGGCGTTCTCGAACGGGTAGTGGATCTGGGCGAAAGGCATCGATCCGGAGTCGAACCAGGTGTCCAGCACCTCTGGCACCCTACGCATCGTTCCCTCACAGGTGGCGCACGGCCATGTGATCGGATCGAGGATGTCCTTGTGCAGGTCGTCGGGTCGCGTCCCTGCGAGGGCTTCCAATTCGTCGATCGACCCGACGCACACCTGCTCGTCACACCGGTCGCACTCCCAGACCGGGATCGTGGTGCCCCAGAAGCGGTTGCGCGAGATCGCCCAGTCTCTGGCGTCCTCGAGCCAGTTCCCAAACCGGGCAGTCCCCACGTAGTCGGGAACCCAGTGGATCTTCTTGTTGTGCGCCACCATGCGATCTTTGAACGATTCCACTGCGACGTACCAACTGGGGATGGCCTTGTAGATCAGGGGCGTATCGGTGCGCCAGCAGAATGGGTAGGGGTGGGTGATCCTGGTGGAGCTGACGACGCGGCCGCGTTCCGCAAGCAGATCGAGAAGGATCGGGTCGGCGTCCTTGACGTACTTGCCGGCAACCTCGGGGACTTCGTCGGTGAACTTCGCCACAGCATCGACTGGGTCGACGAAGGCGTCGATGTCGTTGGCCTGGAACGCGGCGAAATCGGCCTCCCCATAGGCAGGCGCAAGATGGACGAGGCCGGTGCCGTCTTCGGTCGTCACCTCTTGCATGGCGATGACCCGGAAAGCTCCTTTTTCTCGTTGCGTCTCGAAGTGGGGAAATGGCGGCTCGTAGGAGACGCCCAGCAGGTCGGCTCCCTTTCCGGTGCCGACGATCTCGTGATCCTCGCCTGGCCAGATATCGTCGACCCGCTGGCGCGCCACCCAGGAGCGGGAGTCACCATGTGCCACCCTGACATAGTCGATGGAATAGCCAACGGCGACGGCCAGATTCCCCGGCAAGGTCCACGGGGTCGTGGTCCATATCAGCAGGTCGTCCCCGGCATCCACCACGTCGTTGCCGTCGAGGACCAGGAGCCGCACGATCACCGACGGGTCATCGACGTCGCGATACCCGCCGAGGCTCACCTCGAAGTTCGACAGCGGTGTCGCCGCACCCCACGAGTACGGGACCACCTTGAACCTCTTGTACACGAGGCCGCGATCCCACAGCTGTTTGAACCCCCACCACACCGACTCCATATACGCCGGGTCCATCGTCCTATAAGCGTCGTCGAAGGAGACCCATCGTCCGATGCGGCGGGTGATGTCGTACCAGTCGGTTGTGATGTCGGAGACGAGATCGCGGGCCGCCTGGTTGAAGCGGTCAACGCCCAGATCCTCGATCTCCTGGGGGCTGCTCACCCCGAGGCGCTTCTGCACCTCCATCTCAACCGGGAGACCGTGCGTGTCCCAGCCAAACCGTCGCTCCACGCGGTGTCCGCGCATGGTCCAGTACCGCGGGACGATGTCCTTGACCACGCCTTGCAGAATGTGCCCATAGTGGGGGCTGCCGGTTGCGAAGGGGGGACCGTCGTAGAACGTGTACTCGGACTCCGGCGGACGCATCTCGACCGAGGTGGCGAAGGCGTCGATCCGATCCCAGAAGGCAAGGATCCGCGCGTCGAGGGCGCGTAAGTCGACGGCTGGGTCGACCCTGGCAAAGGCTGGGGCGGTATTGCTGTCGGTCACGGATCCTCCCGGTCTCATGTGCCGGGACGAGGTGGCCCCGCGGTACCACCCGGCTTGCCGGCTGAAACCGGCCGCTCTGTCGAGAGCGACGACGCTCTCGTTCTCCGGTGTCGGCGGAGCGCCGTCGAGATCTACCCAGGCCGATCCAGGGATCTGCTCGCCGCTCGGGGGTGATGTCCCTCGCTGCCTGCGGTACCGACCTTTCACCGTCGTCGGTTCGCTGCGACCGCTGGTTCGCTCGAGGGCGCGTCCCCGTCTGTGCGTTGCTGAAAGGTTACCCGGTTCCTGCCGCGCCGGCAGCGTCAGGCCCAAGAGGCTCCGCAAATCGGGTGCGATCGCAACTAGGGCGCGATCCGGTCTTCGTCGGGGGGTCCTTTGCGGCGCCGTGCCCGAGCGACTCCACTTTGGTCGAGACGACCGGACACTCATTGGGGCGCGCTCTTCGTGTTGGCAACGGGTAGCGTCCGACGATGAGTTGGATCGAACACCATCCAGATGGATCCCTGGTGACGGTATGGGCGGTTCCTCGGGCCTCGCGGACCGAGATCGTCGGTCTTCACGATGATGCGCTGCGAGTCCGTCTCGCCGTTCCGCCTGAAGCCGGGAAAGCCAACAGGGAGCTGGAGACCATCCTCAAGACGACATCGGGCGCAGCAGCCGTCGAGCTCGTGTCCGGCGCTACGAGCCGCAGGAAAACCCTGGTGTTGCGCGGCGTCGACCCGGCGGACGCTCGCAGGTTGCTCGACGGAGGAGGCGCCTGATGTCCCACAACCGATGCTATATTCCCGGCCGCGAATTGGAGGCCCAGTGGTCAGGAAATTGGCGCAAGCCACGCTCGATCGCTTCGGCGAGAAGCTCCAAACCGAGCGAAAACGACTCGAAGAGCTCATCGAAGAGGTCGAGCTGCAGCGAGAGGTCGGCAGGATCGCCGAGGCTGCGTCGGAGCACAGTGCAGATCCTGGGAGCGCCGACGGCGGTTCACTCGCTATCGAGATGGAGATGGACATCTCCGTGGAGCAAAACGCCAGAGAGCTGCTGGAGAAGGTCATTCATGCGCAAGACCGCATGGAGAAGGGCATGTACGGCATATGCGAAGTGACGGGGAAGGCGATTCCGCTGACGAGGCTGGAAGCCCTCCCGTACGCGACGACGACGGTAGAGGCCGCAAGCCGGGCTTGAACCTCCGGGTGCTGGCTCTGATCGTCGCAGCCATCGTGCTCGTCGCCGATCAGCTGACCAAGGCGTGGGCGGTAAATGCGCTTGCCGACGATCCCGTCGTCCTCATCGATGGATTCCTACGGTTCCGCCTCACCCACAACACCGGTGCGGCGTTCTCGACCTTCTCCAGAAGCGGCCCATTGCTGGGACTGGTCGTTATCGGGGTCGTCGTCTTCATCCTGTTCGCCCTACGCGATACCGCAAATCGCGGTGAGGCGATAGGGCTGGGGCTGCTACTCGGCGGCGCCCTAGGCAACCTCAGCGATCGTCTCTTTCGCGGGGAGGGGATCATCGACGGCGCCGTCGTCGACTTCATCGACCTGTGGTTCATCCCAACCTTCAACGTTGCCGACAGCGCGGTGACCATCGGCGTGGTCGTGCTGCTGATCTCATCGCTGTTTCGCCGATGACCGCCGTCGTCCCCGAGGAGCTCGACGGGAGCCGCGCCGACCGGGCGATCGCGGCGATGTGGGAGGTCAGTCGCGCTCAGGCGAGAAAGACGATTGATGCCGGCAAGGCCGAGCGCGGCGGTGTGGCCCTCCGTCCCTCCGATCGAGTTGCTGTCGGTGATGAGCTTGCCGTGGCAATCGAGGTCAATCGATTGACGGTTGAGGCGGAGGATATTGCCTTCGGTGTCGACTACGAGGACGACGATGTGATTGTCGTGGACAAGCCGGCGGGGCTCGTTGTTCATCCTGGTGCGGGTCACAGCAGCGGCACCCTCGCCAACGGCCTGCTGGCACGATTCGACGCTGCCGGTGAGCTCGGCCCGGATCGCCGATGGGGGATCGTTCACCGGCTGGACCGCGATACATCGGGCCTGCTCATCGTCGCCAAGACCCCAGAGGCCCAAGCGACCCTCCAGGACGCGCTTCGCGCCAGAGAGATCAGCAGGCGTTATCTGACGCTGGTCGCAGGGCAGTTCGACGCCGCCACCGGCACCATCGAGGCACCGATCGGGAGGGATCCGACCAACCCGACGCGCATGTCGGTGACCAGCGCCGGCCGTCCCGCTCGCACCCACTACCGGGTGAGCGCGGCCTGGGACGACCATGGGGTCAGCCTGCTGTCGGTGGAGCTGGAGACCGGTCGCACCCACCAAATCCGGGTGCACCTGCAGGCCATCGACCACCCTGTCGTAGGAGACCGCGTCTACGGTCCCCGCCGCCCCGTCTCCGGAGACCCCGGTCGCACCTGGCTCCACGCCGTTGGGCTCGAGTTTGCACATCCGTCGCGGTCGGTGAGCGTCGTGGTCCAGGCATCGCTTCCCGAGGATCTCGCCAAGTCGCTGGAGCAACTCGGTCCGCCGGATCGGGGTGCGATCCCACGCTAAATTGACAATTGGGAGGCCACTTTGTCCGTCCATTACGACCGTTTGTCGTACCTCGACAACTCGTATCTCGCGCTCGAGTCGCGCTCGACTCACTTTCACGTTGGCGCGGTGACGATCTTCGAAGCCGGGTCGTTTGCGAGCGGCGACGGGGGCATCGACGTCCAGTTGCTGCGGGACTTTGTGGCATCCAAGCTGCACGTCGTCCCTCGTTACCGGCAACGTTTGGCGTGGGTGCCGATCGAACGCCACCCGGTATGGGTCGACGACGAGTTCTTCAACATAGAGCACCACATCAGGCACATCGCGCTGCCGCGACCGGGTTCGGAGGAGGAGCTCAAGCGGATTGCCGGCCGGCTCATGTCCCAGCCGCTCGACCGGTCCAAGGCGATGTGGGAGATGATCGTCGTCGAGGGCCTGGAAGGTGGTCGCTTTGCCATGGTGACCAAGATCCACCATGCCATGATCGACGGGATCGCCGGCGTGGACTTGATGGCGATGCTGATGGGGCGAGAACCGACCACCGAGATCGTGCCAGGGCCAGCGTACGAGCCGCGGGAGGTTCCAAACGGGACAGAGCTGCTGGTGCGGGAGACGACGAGGAGGATCTCGGGGCTGATGGAGTCGTTGCTCGAGCTCGGGAGCCTCGTCGAGAACGCTTCCGAGATCCGTGACAGCCTGTTCCGCAGGCTCAAGGCGGTGAACGCTTCTCTTTCCAGCGGGTGGCTCACGCCGACCGGAGGGACGCCTATCAACGGGCAGATCAGCCCGGACCGGCGGATCGATTGGCTCAGCACACCGCTCGACGAGGTCAAGGAGGTCAAGAACATCCTTGGCGGCACCGTGAACGACGTGATCCTCACCACCGTGGCGGGAGGAGTGCGTCATTTTCTGATGGAAAAGCGGGGCGTCGATGACGACGTGCTCCACCAAACCGAGTTCAGGGTGATGGCGCCGGTCAGCGTCCGGAGCCCACGAGATCGTGGGACCCTGGGCAACCAGGTGGCGATGTGGCTCGTGAACCTGCCCATCGGCGAAGCGGACCCGGTGAAACAACACGCCACGGTGGTCGATGAGACCCGCATGCTCAAGGAGTCGAATCAGGCCCTGGGTGCCTCGACGCTGGTACGGCTATCGGCCGGGGCCCCGGCAACCCTGGTGGCGCTCGGTGCCCGCCTGGCGGCAAACGCCAGACCCTTCAATATGACGGTGACCAACGTTCCCGGCCCCCAGTTTCCCCTCTATCTCCTTGACGCCAAGGTGCAGAAGACCTATCCGTTGGTACCGCTGTGGCAGAGCCACGGCGTCGGAGTGGCGTTGTTCAGCTACGCCGGTTCGGTGGACTGGGGCCTCAACGGCGACTTCGGGTTGATGTACGACCTCGACAAGTTCGCCGCCGCCCTGGAAGAAGCGTTTCGCGAGCTGCTCAAGGCAGCACGCGAGAGGCTCTGAGCCGGGGACCGCGCCGTCACTGGTTGTTGCGGTTGATCGTTACCGGGTAGGTCGCCTGTCGGTCAGGGGGGTCGGGTCCGGTGCGGGGTCGGCTGAGTCGTCTCCGCCCGCGTGGGCTGTCTGGGTCGATCTGAAATCCGTTGCCGTGGATGGCGACGTGGTGGTGGTACCAACACAGCGTGGTGAGGTTGCCGGGATCATGGGCGCCGCCGTGGCGCCGCTCCCGGATGTGGTGAGGTTGCAACCGGTAGCGGCTCTGACAAGCGTCGATGGTGCAGCCACCGTCTCGCCAAGCCACGAAGCGGCGCACCGCCTGTGGGATGGCCTTTGCGCTATCCGAGGTAACCACAGGGCGGCCGTCTTCGAGGCCGATGACCTGAACCGACCCGGTGCACAGCAAGCTCTCGATTGTGTTGGGCCCGACCCGTGGTCCGTATTCGATCTCGGCCCCGGTCTCACCGCCGCTGGTGTTCGCTTCGTCGAGATTGACGAACACGGCTACGGCGGGGCCAGCAGTTTCGGTTGCGTCGCCGGTGCGATCCAGAGAATCGTTGGCCATTGCCACGAGGGCGTCGGCTTGGCGTTGAGCCCGGGTCGACTCCTCGCCACCGGGCAGCCTGCGGAACTCGTCGGCACGGTCTTGGAGCGCCTTGGCAAAGACTCTGCCTTCGAAACCAGGCAGTTGTGCCGCGATCTTCCATGACGACTCGTCAAGCGTCGGTTGTGCCATGCAGAACCGCTCCGTGAACGCGCGCCGCTCGTCGCGACGAGTCATCCGACGCTGTCGCCCGCACAGCCGGGCCACGTTGTGCAGGTCGAGCTGCTCGCTGGATTTGACCACCTGTAGGTCGGCGCCGGTCTGAGCCAGGCGAAGGGTCGCGATGGCGCGATCAAACGAAGCCAAACCCTCGACAAACCGGTGCTCGATCGACCGGAACCTGCCGAACCAGCGCATTCCAAACACGAGATCTGAAGCTACCGACCGCGACATGTCCAGCGTCGACTCGACCCATTCCACGATCGTCCTGGCACCCTGTCGTTGGGCGATGTCGCGCTTGCTGAGCTCGTTGATCAAGACCCCTTGCCGGGCCCGTAGCTCACCGATCTGTGCCTCGCACTGCTTGAGCTCGGCGAGCCAGCCGTCCATCCGTTGTTCGTCGTACCAGAACATGGTGACAACGTATCAAGAGGGTGTGACAGAAAAGGGCGAAGACCGAGGCGCTCGGGCGGACCGGTGACTGGGGATCGCCGGCACCGCCAGCCTGGCGAGTTTGGTGCTAACTTCACTGATGTAATTCCGGCCAGCCGAGGAAGCCGTTGCCCCGCGAAGGGTTCGCCCACCTTCACGTTCACTCCGAGTTCTCCATGCTCGACGGAGCAGCGCGGGTCAACGACATGGTCGCAGCCGCTGCCGCCGACGATCAGGTGGCGATCGCCATCACCGACCATGGGGTCCTTTACGGGGTCATCGACTTCTACAAAGCAGCCACCGAGGTCGGGATCAAGCCGATCATCGGCATGGAGGCGTACGTCACTCCCGGCTCCCGGTTCGACCGACCACCACGACGAGAAGACGTTCGCTACCACATGACTCTGCTCGCGGTGAGCGAAGCGGGATATCACAACCTCATCCAGCTGTCGTCTCGCGCCTATCTCGAGGGGTTCTACTACAAGCCTCGCATGGATGCCGAGCTCCTCTCAGAGCACAGCGAGGGGATCGTGGCGACCACCGGATGCCTCGGCGGCCACGTGCCCCAGATGCTCGCTCCCGACGGGTCGAGCGAGGAGGGCAACGTCGGCCAGGTCCGCGATTACGCGGGTGCGGTGGCTGCCGCGGCCCGCTATCAGGACATTTTCGGCAAGGACAACTTCTTCGTGGAGGTCCAGGACCACGGGCTCACCGCCCAGCAACGGATCATGGACGACCTGTTACAGGTGGCAACAGACATCGGCGCACCGCTCCTGGCAGCCAACGACAGCCACTACACCTACGCCGCAGAGGCCGACGCCCATGACGTGCTGCTGTGCATCCAGACCGGCGCCAACAAGAGTGATGAAAAGCGGTTCCGATTCGACTCGCAGGAGTTCTACCTCAAGTCGGCAAAACAGATGCAGGCGCTGTTCCCAGACGACCGGTACCCGGGCGCAACCGCCAACACGCTCTTGATTGCAGAACGCGCCGACGTCACCATCGAGTTCGGCAATTTCCTCCTCCCGCAGTTTCCCGTACCGGAAGGGACCAGCGAGGAGGAGTACCTGCGTCAGCAGGTGATGGAGGGGGCACGGAGGCGCTACGGGATCCCCGTGCCCGAGGTCGCCGAACGAATCGACTACGAGCTCGGCGTGATCACAGAAATGGGTTTCGCTGCTTACTTCTTGATCGTATGGGATCTGATGCGACACGCCCGCGAGCGCGGCATCAGACGAGGGCCAGGCAGGGGGAGCGCCGCCGGCTCGATCGTGTCGTACTGCCTCGACATCACCGACCTCGACCCCATCGAGTTCGGGCTGCTCTTCGAGCGGTTCCTCAACCC
>JADFIY010000230.1 GCA_022566415.1 Acidobacteriota bacterium | reverse complement strand
CTGGCCGTTGTGACCCTCGCCCCGGTGATCTTGCCTTCTGGTCCGACGGTGACCGTGCTCGACGTGGGGCAGGGAGATGCGATCCTATTGCGGTCGCAAGGCCGAGTTGCGTTGATCGACGGCGGCCGGGACCCCGTGGTGCTCGCCGACCGGCTGCGGAGTCACGGCGTGGGTCGCATCGACCTCCTGGTTGTCACCCACGGCGATGTCGACCACGCCGGCGGGCTCGATGGCATCCTTACCGACCACGGGGTCGGCAGGGTGTGGGTCCCAGAATACGCCGACCTGGGGGAGCTGGTGGGCCGGCTCGTCGACGACGCTGCGGCTGCGGGAGTGCAAGTTGAGTGGATCGACGCCGGATCACCGCAGTACACGCTGGGTGTCATCACCATCGAGCCGATTGGGCCAAGGCGACGCTACGCCGGCGACAACGACAGCTCGATCGTGGTTTGGGTGGAGGCAGACCGGTCGATACTGCTTGGCGGCGACATCGAGGCGATCGCGCAGACAGAGCTGCCTGCGGTTCGCCCCGACTTCCTCCTGGTGCCTCACCACGGCTCGGGGTCCACGGATGCGCAGTGGTTGGCAAACACCGTTGGCGAGACGGCGGTGGTGAGTGTGGGGGAGAACCGCTACGGGCACCCATCGCCTGAGATCATGACGATCCTCGAGCACTCGGGGGCGGAGGTGTTGGTAACGGCGGAAGAAGGGGATGTGACGCTGAATCTGGATTAGTTCGCTCGCTGCGCTCGCTTCCAGTCGTCAGCAACAAGACTCTCATGGCCGGCTCGCATCGGAGCTGCGAAATCGGCTACCGGCCACCGGCAACACGGAACGGGGAACTAGGAACTGGGAACTGGCGACTGGGAACCCCTCCAGCACCGTATTCTCCGGCGATGAGCTTCTTTCTCATCACCGGCCCTCGCGATGCCGGACCGGGGGAGCGGGCGCTCATGCTCGATCGCGCTGCCGAGGTGTTCGCCGAGGCGTCGGTCGATCATCACGAGCGGATCGATGTGCCAGGGCGGGGGACCGAGGCGTCGGAGACCCAACTGCGCGAACCGGTGCAGGCGATTGTTCCCGCTCTCCAGAGCGGATCGTTATTCGGCGGGTCGAACGGAGTCCTCATCGTGGACGCGCAGAACCTGCAGAAATCGGAGGCGGAGGTAATCGCCGAACTGGTGGCGCTGGCCGATGCCGACGCGGTGACTGCCGTGTTTCTCTCCGTAGGATCGATCCTGGCCCCCCTGGCCAAGGTGCTCAAGGAGCATGGGGAGACGACTTCGATCAAGAAGATGCGAGAACGTGACGCCGCCCGCTGGCTCGGCGAAGCGGCTCGCGACCGCGCGCTGCGTCTCGAGCCCGATGCGGTGACGATTCTCGTACGACGGTTTGGGTCCGACGTGGCTGCTCTCGGCCAGGCCCTCGATCAACTGGCGGTGGATGGCGAGACGATTACGGCCGAGGCGGTGACCGGCCGCTATGCCAACCGTCCCGATGAGCCGATGTGGCTTCTTGCCGACGCCATCTCGGACGGCAAGGAAGGTGAGGCGCTGCGCCGGCTCGCCGACTTTCTCGAACACGGGCATCCGCTGGTCGTGTTGTCGTTCCTCGAGGGCGAGGTCAAGAAGCGCTCGCTCGCTGCTATCGCTCCGGACGTTGGCACGTATGCCGCCTGGGTTGGAGGATCCCCTCAGGCGTATCCGGTGAAGAAGGTGTGGGACCAACGGTCCCGGACCCGCTCGGAGTCGCTGCGACGCTCCCTCGATGCGCTGGCTCGCGCCGATCTACAGATCAAAACCGCTCCCGAGGAGACTCACCGGGTGACGTTGGAGCGCCTCACGGTCGCCATGTGCCGATGGCTGGGAAAGTAAACAGCCAGTCTCAAGTCACAAGCGTGATGACTCTTCCTTGCGTCTTGTGACTTGCGTCTTGTGACTTGCGACTTCTTTCAACCCTCATAGACCCTGACCGAGACGATTCGATAGGTGAAGGTTCCCCCGGGCGCCTTGTATGAGACGTCGTCGCCTGGCCTGGCGCCGAGAAGTGCGGTGCCGAGCGGACTCTGTGGTGAGGCGAGAACGATCCCAGGCGCCTTGTTCTCCGCGGGCGCCACAAGGAACTCGATCTCGTCCCCGTCTTCGTCAATCACGGTGGCGACGGTCCCCACCTCGACCGCACCCGAGTCTTCGGCGTCGCGCACCTCGGCGGTGTCGAGGATGTGACGCAGCTGGCGAATCCTCAATTCCATGAGGCCCTGGTCGTTCTTTGCCGTGTCGTACTCAGCGTTCTCCCGGAGATCACCGTGGTCGCGGGCCTCCGCAATTTGCCGTTCCGCCTCGCGGCGACCGAGTGTGGTGAGGTGCTCGAACTCGGCGACGAGTTTCTCGTGGGCGGCCGGTGTCAGCCAGGTTGTTTCGGTCATGACGCTAGGCGAGGAGTGAGCGCACCTGGCGGGTGAGCCTCGACTTGCGCCGGCCGGCGGTGTGCTTGGAGAGCACTCCTTTGGAGACTGCCACATCGAATCGCTGCTGGGCGACCCGGAGCAGCTCCTCTGCATGAGCGGCATCGCCGGTTTCGGCAGCGACGATGGCGTTTCTCGATCTCGTCTTCAGCTCAGACCGGATCGCCGTGTTGCGCTCATGGCGTTTCTCGTTCTGGCGGTTCCGCTTTATTTGAGACTGGATGTTTGCCATGCGAAAAGAGACCTCATGAGGCGGTTGGGACGACCCGTAACGTTACCAGCAGCGGCGCTCAACGGTACACTGTCGCCGTTCCGCACTCCCGGGGTTCCCCAAATGGCTGATCAGTCGCGCATACGCAACTTCTCCATCATCGCCCACATCGACCACGGGAAGTCGACCCTCGCCGACCGCCTGTTGGAGTGGACCGGTGCCATCTCGGAGCGCGACATGCGCGACCAGGTGCTCGACGACATGGATCTAGAGCGCGAGCGTGGGATCACGATCAAGGCAAACGCAGTTCGAATCGACTACGACCACTCGTCGGGGGATCGCTATCAACTCACCCCCATCGCCCCCCC
>JADFIY010000229.1 GCA_022566415.1 Acidobacteriota bacterium | reverse complement strand
CCTGGGCTGCCGTCGTCGTCCTCGCCTGGCCAGCCGCTGCCGTGGTCGTGGTGTCCTCGCTGCTGCTGCACGCGGCGGCAACCAAGGCCAGCACGCCGACCAAGACGAGCAGCCTCGAGCCGAATCGTCCGTTCTTCCGTTGTCTCATCGCCCCTCCATATTGCGTACTGATTGCGTGCCGGTCGCGTCCGCCATCGGCAGGCGATAGTACAGGCTGGCTTAACGGGCTGTCCAGTGGTGGGATACGCCACAGGCTACGACGACGGTGTTGGCCGACCCGACTGCCAGCCAAGCACGTACCAGATCGCCCGCACCTCCCTGTCGCCCTCGTTGTGGAAGCGGTGGGGGACGGTCGAGTCGAAGGCAACCGAGTCACCTGCCTCCAGCACGTGTTCGTCGAAACCGACGGTGACGTTGAGCGTCCCTTCGATCACGTACCCCCATTCGCGGCCGGTGTGCCGCTGCATGCCGTTCTTGGGCGAGCTTTCCCCACCCGGTTCGTACACGAGGTACAAGAAGTCGATACCGGGAACCGACTCGGTTGTCAGACGTTCCCAGCGCACGCCGGAGTCGAGCTCGATCACCTGACGGTCGGCGCCCCTCTGCACCGGTTCCATGTGGGGGTGATCGGTGAGAAAGGCCCACCGATCACCGGCGGGTTTGCTCGTTATCGGTGCGTCTTCGAACAGCAGCTCGTCGACGGAGGCACCGAGCTCGGAGGCGAGCGAGTACAACGTGCTAACCGACGGATGCACCTTTCCGGTCTCGATCTGGGAGATCAGGCTTGCCGAGACGCCGATCCGGCGCGCCAGCTCACGCAGGCTGATCCCGTAGGCCTCGCGGGAGGCGCGGAGCCGATCGCCGAGCACGTCGGCTCGCATCGTCGGCTGAGTGTCCGGTTCTTGTGCCATGCCATCCGATTCCGACTACCGGCAACTTGGTATCACCAATCCAAGAATGCAACGTACCGAGCCTCCGCTGCTTTCGTCAAGCGCCACTGAACAGGTAGGCTCGCTCGTCGAGCGGGCGCGACGGGCGCTGCGTGTAGCAGAGGAGGACCCTATGAGTGCCGACCAAACCGTTGCCGTCCTCGGCACAGGACGCATGGGAGCCGCCATGGTGAGAACGCTGCGGCGCTCCGGATTCGACGTCGTTGTGTATAACCGAACGGTGGAACCCGCCCACTCGCTGGCTCATGAGGTGGGGGCGACGGCCGTTTCCACTCCCAGGGAGGCCGCCGCCGCAGCCGATGTCGTAATCAGCAGTCTCGCTGCCGACGATGCCGTTGTCGCGGTGTACTCGGGCCCTGACGGCGCTGCTGCCGGTCTCAGGGAAGGCGCCGTGGTTTTGGAGATGAGCACGATTGATCCGGCGACGGTGGCCGAGATCGCTCCGGCGATCGAGGCTGCGGGGGCGACGCTGATCGATGCCCCGGTGTCGGGGAGCGTGCCGCTTGTTGAGCAGGGGGCGCTCACCGTCATGGCCGGGGGATCCGGCGAGGCGCTGGAAAAAGCGCGCCCGGTCCTCGACGCGCTGGCGACGAAGGTGTACGAGGTCGGCGACCTTGGATCGGGGGCGACGATGAAGCTGGCGGTCAACGCCGTCGTCCATGCCATCAACGTCGCCGTCTCCGAAGCGCTCGTCCTCGCGGAGAAGGCGGGAGTCGACCGCGCCACCGCCTACGAGGTCTTTGCCAACAGCGCGGCTGGTTCTCCCTTTATCCAGTACAAGCAGTCTGCGTTCTTGAACCCGGATGAGACGCCGTTGGCCTTCTCACTCGATCTCGTGGCCAAAGACCTCGATCTCATCCTCGGCCTTGCCGAGCGGGTGGGTGTCGAGATGGATCAAGGTGCCGCCAACCGCGAGGTGGCGGGCAAGGCGATCGCAGCCGGGCTCGGCGACCAAGACATGAGTGCTCTGGCCGTGTACTTGAGGGGTTAGTCATGGTTGCGTCGTCGGTCGTCCCAGCCAGCAGCTTCGAATTCGTTGCCGACGACTCCGGGCTCGCAAACGGCTTGTCGGTGGCGGTGATGGCAGGTGCGGGCCAGGGCTCGGTGCATCTGGAGGTGGCGCTGTCCCGGCTCGCTCCAGGCGGGACCATCGACGGCCACCGCCACTTCTACGAGGAGTCGTTCTACCTGTTGTCCGGGGAAGTCCTCATCGACATCGACGGTCACCGCCACCACTTGCGACCCAACGACTACGGGGTCGTGCTCGCCGCCGTCCCTCATGCCTGGCACAACGTCGGGGATGAGCCTGCGGAGTGGTTCCGGATGCGGTCTCCGCAACCGCGCTCGACGGGCGCCTCGATGGGTACCTACCCGACCGACGAGGTCGTGGTCCCCGAGGATGGCTCATTCATCGGCGACCCCAATCCGACCGTGCGACATGTCGGGCACTTTGCCGAGAATCACCTTCCCCAGCCTGGCCCGCTGGCGATGCGGGGCTATCGCGGACCCAACGTCGACAGCGTCGCTCTCTGGATGCTCGTCGACGACCTGATTGGGGCCCTGCATCACACGATGTTCATCGTCCAGTTCATCCCAGGCGCATCGACCCACCCCGGGGGGGACCACTTCCACCCCTTCGAGGAGGCGTACTACTTCCTCACCGGCTCGGCGATCGCCCACCTCGATGGCGGCGACCTCGAGGTCAACGCCGGAGACCTCGTCTTTGCCGGCACCAACGCCATGCACGGGTACACCATGACCAGCGACACGCCGGTTCGGTGGATCGAGGTCCAGGCACCGGGTCCCACCCCGGCAGGCGCCTTCATCTTCCCTGCCGACTGGGAGCCAGTGGACGGTTGAGGAGATGAGCCCCGCCGGCCACGGACCCGGCCTGGTGCTGGTCAACGGCGCCATCTGGACGGGATCCAACGAGGTCGAAGCGCTGGCGATCCGCGGCGACCGCGTCGTTGCGGTCGGATCCAAGGAGGAGTCTGAGGCCGCCGTCGGCCGAGATGCACGGACAATAGATCTCGGGGGTCACCGGGTCGTGCCCGGCTTGATCGACTCTCACCTCCACTTCCTCCGGGCGGGGGTCCATTGG
>JADFIY010000228.1 GCA_022566415.1 Acidobacteriota bacterium | reverse complement strand
GGGATCGGCGCACACGTTTTTATTCACGCCCCTGCCGAGTCGTCCTCGGCTCCCAACCGGCTGCTCGGCAGCGCTGGCATTACGGCATCGCGCGGATACTCCGCCGGAGTTCCGGCGATTGCTCACTTCGGGCTCGGGGAGATCGATACGGTGGACGTCGTGGTGCGCCTCCCCGGCGGGCGTGAGCTTTCGATCAGCGGCGTATCCGCGAATCGGCACATCCGGCTGCCCGGCGGATGTGGCTGACCAGATCGGTGGCCCAGAGGCCGCGCCGGGTAGTGCCGGTTCACACCCGGATGAGCTTCTTGAGGCGAGAGGTCAGCTCGCGGCGGAACGCGGCGCCGATGAAAGTGTCCCGGCGTCCGTCGACGACCGTTCGATCACCGACCGCTGCGATCGTGTGGATGCCCTTCCGGTAGTCGCCGGTGTCCGGTGGCCTCACCCTGGCGACCACTACCTCGGAGAACGCCGTCGGCGACAAGGTCTCGACTCTCGTGATGGCGATGCCACCTCCGTAGCTCAACGACCCATCCTGGGCGGGGCGGTGGAGGCGGCCATCGTGAATGAACGGTGTACCGGCTGGTCGGCTCGATCGTATATCGGTCTTCACGGGATTCAACGCGTGCGGAGACCAGGGACCTTCGAGCTCCAGAGCGTGGAACACGTGGAGCTTGGTGTTGGGGCCGTCGGCATGGTCGGTGCAGAACAGCCACCACCGGTCATCGTGTCGGACCACGGTGGAGTCCAGCGCGGCCATCCCTTCGATGAGGGTGGCGGTGTGCTCCCACCGCTCTGGGAAGTTGATCGCTCGATAGAGCCGCACCTCGTTCGCCTGATAGGTCTCGGGGATGCAGTAGATCTCGCCGTCGACCTCGAACAGGTAGGGATAGGAAGCGTGGACCCCAGTGTCGAACACCATGCGCGGCGTGCCTCCGCCGTCGACATCGACGACGGAAATCACGCCGCGATGTGTCGCGTAGTCGTAGTCCTCGGCGAACACGATGAGCCGACCTTCCCGGTCGATGGCAAAGGGGTCAGCGAGGTATCGGCTGCGGCCCGGCTCGGGCATCCAGCGGATCACGGGAGACCCATCGAGGAACGAGGTGATCGGAGCGTCGGCCACGCCGATGGTCCACTTGGCTGCCCTGGTGAGGCCGCGCAGTTGGGCCCACACGAACTTGCTGGCCTGGCGAAGGAGGAAGCGGATCATCACGAGGTTTCCGGGATCGCGCCGCACCGGGGCATCCGTTGTCGATGGGGCCCCCTCGACGTGGGATGTGTCGCCTGCCTGGATCTGGCGGACTGCGATCGAGGGCCAGACTGCGCTGCCGAGGAACGCGTCGTCACGTGTGCGCAGGTAGGAGTGCGCCGTGGCCCGGAAGAAGCCCCGGTGGAGGACGATGCCTCCGTCGAGCCGCTCAGTGAGTCGCTGCAGGATCGAGCCGATCACGGGTTCGCCTTCCGCCAGCTCCCAGAAGACCGGTGGGCGGCCCCGAAACTCCCGCTCGTCACCATGATGGAACGACCACACGCCGTACTTCGCCGCATGGAGGATCTCGCCCTTGATGATGCCAAAGCTGAAGCGAAGGATGACGTCGAGATCATGGCCGCGGATCGCGGCCACGTCGGCGTTCACGAATCGTTCACCGAACTTCCCCGCACGCTCGGTCGTGCAACCGATCTCAGGGACGGTGGTCAACTCAGTGGTGAGATCGACGGCTCGTGAGGCCAGGGACCGACGCTCGACGTAGCCCTTGTTGTAGAGCGTCCAAACCAGGTGCTTCCAGTCCTTGAGCCTGGCGAGCCGGGTCGCTCCGCTCAACCCACCCTCTCGCACGATCAGCAGGGCGATCTCCACGCCCGGCGTTGCCTGGAGCCTGCGGATGGCATCGGCCTGCCAGGCAGGGAACAAGCGGCCATTCGCCATGACCCCGATACGGATCGGTTGTGGATCTGGTGGAGACGACATGACGGTGAAAGATACCGCCGCTAACGCGAGGTCTGTCTGATTACGGATGTCGCGTGCCCACGGCATGACCCGTCGCCCGATGGTCCTCCCGCCCGAAAGGTGGTAATTTGGACACGGCGGACGCCGTGGTGGGAGTGTCGATTTGGGGGGCCGAATGAAGATTCTGGTGACCGGTAGTGCCGGGTTTCTTGGCGGACATGTCGCGCGGCACCTTGTTGGGAGCGGGCATGAGGTAAAGGGATTCGACGCTGCGCCGAGTTCCGATACGGCGTATGAGTCGGTGATCGGCGACCTGCTGGACACAGAGTCGGTCACCTCTGCCGCTGAGGGCGTCGATGCGGTCTGTCATCTCGGCGCAATCGGAGACGTGTACCTGGCAGCGGAGCAGCCGCAGCTGGCGGCGGCGGTCAACGTCGTGGGGTCTTCGAACGTCGCCATCGCCGCCGCCGAGGCCGGAGCGAAGGTCGTCTATGCGTCGACGTGGGAAGTGTACGGCGAGCCTGAGTACCAGCCCATCGACGAGGATCATCCGACAAGCCCTGATCACCCGTACAACATCACGAAACTGGCTGGAGAGCAACTGCTGCTGGCATCCGATCGGCTCCAAGGCGTTCCGGTGACGGCATTGCGCATCGGAACTGCCTACGGCCGCGGCCTCCGCCCGAACTCGGTCTTCAGGATCTTCATCGATCGAGCACGCGCCGGCGAGCCGATCACCATCCAGGGTGACGGTTCCCAGGGCCGGCAGTTCACCTACGCGGCCGATATCGCTTCGGCGTTCGAGCTCGCATGCCGGTCCGATGCTCACAGCATCGCGATGAACATCGTCGCCCCCGAGGTGATTTCGATCAAAGAGCTCGCCGAGCTCGTTGTTGAGCGCTTTCCAACGGACCTCACCTTCGGTGAAGCCCGCCCCGGTGACGTGCCTTCGGCCTTGGTCAGCCCAGCACTCGCCGAGAAGATCCTGGGTTGGCGCGCGGTGACGCAATTCGAGACTGGCCTCGGGCATCTCCTGGAAGACGAGAGTGACGTCACCTGAGCCCGGCGGCCCGAGGCGTCGAATTCTCGTGCTCATCAAGGGTCTTGGAATTGGGGGCGCCGAGCGGC
>JADFIY010000047.1 GCA_022566415.1 Acidobacteriota bacterium | reverse complement strand
GTGCTATTCCGATCTACAGGCAAAGCCCCCCTCCCCGCCCTTCGGGCGGTACTCCCCCCAAAAGGGGGAGAAACAGACCGCACCAGATCGAGCGCCGTTTCCTCCGCTCTTGGGGGAGGTGGCAGCGGCGCCAGCCGCTGACGGAGGGGGCTACCGGCGGGACTCCCTGAAAAAGGGAGGAGCGACGAGTCGCTCACACGATCTTGCCGTCGACGACGTCGATCACGATCGTGACCGGGCCGTCGTTGGTCAGCGACACGTCCATCATCGCCCCGAACCGGCCCTGCTCCACCTCGATACCCTCGGCCTCGATGGCGGCGGCGAGCGTGGCAAGCAGCGGCTCGGCGATCTCCGACGGTGCCGCCTCGTTGAAGGCAGGCCTGCGGCCCTTGCGAAGGTCGGCGAGCAGGGTGAACTGGCTGATCAGCAGCATCGACCCTCCGGCGTCGACGATGCTCCGGTTCATCTTCCGGTCGTCGTCGGGGAAGATGCGCAGCCCGATGAGCTTGGCGGCCAGCGTTGCGGCGTCTCGTTCGGTGTCCTCGGTGGCGACCCCGACCAGCACAACGAGGCCGGTGCCGATCGCCCCGGTCGTTTCTCCCTCGACGGAAACCCTGGCCTCGCTCACTCGTTGGATCACGGCTCGCATACGTTTCGGAACCGTAGCCGCCGTTAGGCTCCGCCGATGGCCGCCGACCCCCGCGTGACCGCAGCAATGGATTCGGCCGGAGTCGCCTACGAGACCATGGACATCGACCCCGACCTCGCCGATACCGCGGCGTTTTGCGAAGCATATGGGATACCGCTCGAGAACTCCGCCAACGCCATCCTGGTGGCGTCGCGAAAACCGGAGGGCCACAACGCCGTCTGCCTAGTGCTGGCACACACCCGACTCGACGTCAACGGCGTCGTCCGCAAGAAGCTCGGCGTTCGCAAGGTGAGTTTCGCCCCAGCCGAGTTGACCGTGGACCTCACCGGCCAGGAAATAGGTGGGGTGACCGTATTCGGTTTGCCGGATGAGCTCCCCGTCTGGGTGGACGCCGGCGTGCTCGACCGCGATTGGGTGATCGTCGGCGCCGGCTCGAGGTCGGCCAAGATCAAGCTGGATCCATCCCAGTTCAGAGAACTCCAGGGATTCGAAATCATCGAAGGCCTCGCCAAGGTACCGGAGACCCGGTGAGGTAGAAGCTTCAGCACCCGACCACGCGACCCGATCCACCTTCCGTGCCCACCCCACTCCCTACAATTCCATTCGTGCTTCGCGAGATCCCGTTCTCGATCGTCCGTGGTTTCCTCATGGGCGCAGCCGACATCGTGCCCGGCGTCTCCGGCGGGACCATTGCGCTGGTCCTCGGCATCTACGAACGTCTGGTGGCGTCGATCCGGGCCGGTAGCTCGGCACTAGGAAGCCTGGTTCGGCTTGATTTCGATGAGACCAAAACCCGGTTGGGCGAGGTGGAGTGGGGGTTCATCCTGCCGCTCGGGGCCGGCATCCTGATCGCCATCGCCTCGCTGGCTTCGGCCCTGCAGCGACTCCTCCACGACTATCCCGAGGTGATGGCGGCCTTGTTCCTTGGGCTGGTCGCCGGGTCCGCGCTGATCGCCTGGAAGTTGCTCACCGTCCGTGACACGAAACGCCTTGCGATCATGTTCGGCGCCGGTATCGCCGTCTTTCTCCTACTCGGTCTGACCGAGAGCACGTCGGCGGACACCGCATCCCAGATCGGGGAACCGGCGCTGTGGGCGTTCTTCGCCGCCGGTGCGATTGCCATCTGCGCCATGATCCTGCCAGGGATCAGCGGCTCGTTCATCCTCGTCATACTCGGCATGTACGCGGCGGTGCTCGCCGCAGTGACCGACCGCGACTTCCTTTCCCTCGGGGTGTTCACTCTCGGCACCATCGTCGGGCTTGCGCTGTTCGCACAAATCCTCCACCGGGCGCTGCGTGATCACTACAACACGGTGATGGCAGGCTTGATCGGGCTGATGATCGGGTCGCTGCGGGTGCTGTGGCCATGGCCGCTCGGGGTGGACAGCACTGCATTGGAGGCACCGGGAGAGTACCTACCGCAGGCAGTGGTCGCCGCAGTCGTTGCCTTCCTCGTCGTACTGGGGATCGAGGCGTTCGGGCGGAGGATATCCCACCGCTCCACCGCCGACGAGGTCGGCGAACTGACAGCCGATTGAGGCCGCCTCATTTCCCATCGGTCCCGGTAGCGGTATGCGTCAGGTGCGGCGACCCATCACGTTACGACGCCATCGGCGCGCAGCCGCTCCACATCTTCTTCGTCGTAGCCGGCCGTTGCCAGGATCTCGTCGGTGTTGTCCCCAGGCGTTGATGGCCCCGCCAACTCGCCGGGGAGGTCGACGTCGAAGCGCGGAGCGGGTGCGGGAAGCGGATGGCCGGTATGGTCGGCGAAGACCCCGCGGAGACTGTTGGTCTCGTGCATCGGGGCTTCGTCGAGGCCGAGCACCGGTGTCACACAGGCATCGGTGCCGTCGAAAACGCCTTCCCACTCCGCCCTGGAACGCTGGGCAAACACCTCGGCGAACCGATCTCGCAGCTCCGGCCAGCGGGTGGCGTCGAGCTGCTCGGGGAGGTCAGCTTCGCCAAGCCCGAGGCCGTCGACGAGCTCGGCATAGAATTTCGGCTCGAGCGCCCCAACCGCCATGTGCCGACCATCGCTGGTCGCATAGGTCGTGTAGAACGGCGCCGCACCATCGAGGAGATTGCTCGCCCTGGTGTCGTCCCAGGTGCCGGTGGCGTGCATCTCGTAGAACGGGCTCATCAGGGAGGCTGCGCCGTCGGTCATGGCCGCCTCGACCACCCGGCCCCCGGAACGGTCGCGGTCAAGCAGAGCGGCGAGCACACCCGCCACTAGATACATGGAGCCGCCGCCGTAGTCCCCGATGAGGTTGAGCGGGGGCACGGGATGATGTGCGTCGCCGATGGCGTGGAGGGCACCGCTCATGCCGATGTAGTTGATGTCGTGGCCCGCCATCGACGCATATGGTCCCTGGCGTCCCCAACCCGTCATCCTCCCATACACCAGCTCAGGGTTCACCGCGAAACACTGGTCAGGACCGAGTCCGAGCCGTTCCACCACCCCTGGTCGAAACCCCTCCATCAGGACGTCGACGGACTCCACGATCCGGAGCATCACCGCGGCCGCGCCCGGGTGTTTCAGATCGATGATGATCGACCGTTTGCCACGGTTCACGGCACCCGACATCACATCCGGAGCAGGTGGCCCACCCGGCCGATCAACGAGGAGCACGTCGGCCCCCATCCCGGCGAGCATCATCCCGGCAAACGGCAGGGCGCCGAGCCCGGCGAGTTCGATGACCGTGATCTGTTCGAGCGGCTTGGTCACAGAGCGGAGCGTAGAAGGGTGTTCCCGTCAGGCGCTCAGCACCCTGGTGTCGC
Source organism: Acidobacteriota bacterium (assembly GCA_022566415.1). Lineage (GTDB taxonomy): Bacteria > Actinomycetota > Acidimicrobiia > Spongiisociales > UBA5794 > JACZST01. Next base: position 10,841 of record JADFIY010000047.1, on the reverse strand, counting down.
CGGTGGTGGGGTTCCGGTCAAGCTCGATGAGATCCTCGACTCGGTGCCGCAGCTCAGGCACGTGGCTGACCACGACGACCAGCCGGTTCCCGTCGTCGCTCACCAGCGACTCGATGCCCTCCATGGCCAGATCGAGATGCTCTGGGTCGAGGGTGCCGAATCCCTCGTCCAGGAAGAATGCATCGAGGCGTCCACCACCTCGCGCCACGATCTCGGCCATAGCAAGTGCCAGCCCAAGCGAGGCAAGAAACGTCTCTCCGCCCGACAGGCTGGCGGCCTTGCGCACCGCGTCGGCCGCGGTGAGATCGACGATATCGAATGCACCATCCTCGGTGAAGCGGTAACGGCCGCTGGTGAGAAGCTGAAAGTGCTCGCTGCCGAGCTCGGCCAGCCGGCGACGCTCATCGTCGAGGAGATACCGCACAAACCGGGCATCGGTGAGGTCGGCGGCAAGGGATCGATTGGTTGTCATTGTCGCGATGTGACCATCCCTGAGGGCGATCCGATCCGCCTTGCCCTCCAACTGGTCATCGGCACGAGCGATCTCGTCGCGCATCACCTCCACCCTCGATCGCAGCGCGGCCAACGCCTCGTCAAACGTCCCGGTGACACCTGCCTTCTCGACGAGGGCTGCCAACTCCCGCTCGTGGTCGACGCCGACCTTCGATGCCTGATCGCTACGTTTTGTCGTGTCGTGCAGTGCCTGGTCCAGCATGGTCCGCAGGGTCAGGGCGGCGTTGGCGATCGACTCGGGGTCGTCGGCGACCGCAGGGCCATCGTCGAGCTGGGTGGCGATTCCCGACAGCGCAACCCGGAGATCGGCGAGATGTTTGCCTGCCGTCTGTTCCGCCTCGATTGCGGCGTCGTGATCGCTCCCGGCACGATCTCGTTTCGTCGCCGCCGCATCGAGGCCGGCTGCCGCCGCCGCCTGTTCGTTCCGAAGCAACACGATGGCGGCGTCAACGTCGTCTGATCCGACAAGAGCGACGAGGTCGTTGCGGGTTGTGTCGAGGGCGGCCGCCGCCTGGTCCAGGCCGCCCTTCAGCTCGGTGACGGCATCACCCGACTCGGCGACGCGCCGAGTTGCCTCCTCGAGGGCCGTTCTCGCCGATTCCAGCGCCGCCGATGCTTTGGTATTGGCGGCCTCGGCGCGGTCGCGTTCGTCCCTCGTCGACTGCATCTGGGACAGCGCGGCCTCGACGTCGGTGACGTCGGCGACCTCTGGCACGGATTGGATAGCCTGCTCACACACCGGGCATATCGCACCGTCGCTGAGATCTCGACGCAGGGTTGCGGCCATGTCGGCGTGGGAGGCGTCGTGATAGGCAACCTCCGCAGCGGCGAGGGCGGTCGACCGGTCGCCGACGTGCTCGGCGGCCGCGGCCATCTCGCGCTGGGCGAGCGCGACCCGGTCGGTCTGGCCGCCCACCTTGGTAGCGGCCTGCTGTGACCGCTCTTCTCCCCTAGTGAGTGCCTTTCGCGCTTCACTGACCGCCGTCTCCCGCTCCAGGCGGGTGGCGACCAACGCCGTGACCGCATCGAGGGTGCCACGCATCTCCGCAGCCTTGGCGGAACGAGCCTCGGCAGCCTTGATCTCGTCACGGGCCCGCTCGAGGCTCAACGCCGCGTTGTTCCGTTGCTCCGCGGAGGTGCGGGCGGCGCTGACGGTGGCGACAAGCTGTTCCTCCTCAGGGAAGGAAGAAACGAGTTTTCGCAGAGCGGCGAGCCGCCGTTCGGCCGCCTCCAACTCGGTGCCGGCGCTATCGATCTCCGCAGCCAGCTGGCGCGCCCGCGGTTCGATCTCTTCGAGTTTCCCCAGGCGTTCCAAGTCCCCGCCAAGGACCTCCTTTCTCGACGCTGTAGAGGCCTCGAGCTCAATAAGGTGCCGGACCGCGACCTCCGCCTTCTCCGCCTCGATCTCGGCCTCCCCGGCGCGCTCCTTCGCCACCGCTCGCATCCGGTCGATACGGTCGAGCCCGAAAACACCTTTGAGCACGCTGTCGCGCTCAGCGGGGCGTGCGGTGAGGAACTCGGCGAACCGACCCTGAGCAAGCATCACCGACCGACCGAAGGCGTCGAAATCGAGGCCGAGCAGCTCAACGATCTTGGCGTTGACCTCGGCCTCGCCGACAATCTGCTCCAGCTTCTCCGCATCTTGGCTGTCGTCCTTGAGGCGATACAGGGCATGGTCGCCTGCCCCCTTCTTGCGCAACATCCGCTGCGCCTCCCACAAGTCACCGTCTATGTCGAAGCGGAAGGCAACCGCGGCGTGCTCGGCACGCTGATGGATGAGCGCCTTGGTGCCCTTGCCCACGGAGGCGGTGCGACCGTAGAGGGCGAACGCGATCGCATCCAGGATGCTCGACTTTCCGCTGCCGATCGGGCCCACGATGCCGACCAGCCTTCGCCCCCGGAAGTCAAACGACGCTTCGTCGCCAAAGTAGGACCGGAAGTTCCTCAGCCTGAGCTCAACCGGACGCACCGACTACCTCCTCCAGCACCGATGTGAACGCTTCGATCAGGTCATCGGGCGCCTCTGCTTCGTTGGTTGCGGCGTAGTAGTCCGAGTACTGCTCGGTCAGGCTTCGATACTCGGCTGCGGGCCGCTCCGCCTCCACCCTCGGGTAGTCGGCGCGGACCTTGACCAGGTGGTCGAACTCATCGAAGGCACGTTCGGCAAGGCCGGGGTCCGGTCCCGCGGTCTCAACGGTGAGATCGAGGTAGGAGTCGTGGACCCCATCCATGCCCAGAATCTCGTCCCAGGGTCCGCGCGGCCGCAACAGACGGCGCCCACGTCCCAGCGGAACCGATCGCACGGCGGCGGGCAGGCCGGGCTCGACGTCGACCACCACGACCCGCTTCTCCTCGCCGGCCTCGCCGAAGTCAAGCTCGAGCAAGGACCCGGCGTACTCGGCAGGCACCTTGGCTCCTGGAACCGGCTGCGGGGCGTGGATATGACCCATGGCGACGTACTGCGGCCCAGGAGGGATGGCCTCCGCCGTGGCGGCATACGCTTCGCCCATGTGCAGCTCACGTTCCCCGCGGGGTGCGCCGTGGCCGTGCACCCTGGCTCCCCCAACCAGGAAGTGGGCAACGAGGAAGGTCACCGCATCGGTGCCGGCAAGCGCAGCGGCGTGGGCGCTATAGGCCTCGGAGATGGCACGCAGCCGATCGGCGTACTTCTTGTAATGCTCCTCGGGCGGCTCCCACACCTCGAAGCTGCGCCCCTCCCTGAGGAACGGAAACGCCGACACCACGGCTGGTCCCGCAGCAGTGTCGAGCTGGAGAACACCACCGTCGTCCGGGCGCTTGATGGCGCCGACCAGGTGCACGTTGACCGTTCGCAGAAACGGCGCGAGCGCATCGAAGAACCCCGGCGAATCGTGGTTCCCTGCAATGACGACCACCGGTCGCTCGCCCCCGTCGCTGAGCGCAACCAGACCATCGAAGGCGATGTTGAGCGCATCGATCGGAGGCAACGGCCGATCAAAGAGATCGCCGGAGTGGAGCACCAGATCGACCGCCTCGTCCTCGGCGATGCCCACCACCTCATCGATGACGTCCCGGTACTCGTCCGACCGGTCGTAGCGCCCGATCCGCTTCCCGACGTGCCAATCCGACGTGTGGAGAACCCTCACAGCCCGTCGAACGGGTCGACGTCCGTTGTGTCGACCTCCTCCTTGCGGGTCGCCCATGGTGGGAAGGGAAACTGGAGGACGATCGGCACCGGGATCGACGGCTGCGACAGCACCATCGTCCCCGGTTTGAACAGCCGCGCCCTAGCTCGCGTCGATGGCAGCATCCAGCCGTACTCAGGACGCTCGGCCTCGGCGGCGTCGAGGCGGCCGGCGACCCTGATGGCAGCGTTCTCCATCACTTCGGGGGCAACCCTCGACGCGGTCTGCTGCGCTCCGACCAGAATCACGCCGAGGCTCCTCCCCCGCTGGGCTATGTCCACCAGCATCGCCTTGAGCGGACTCGACCCATCTCTCGGTGCGTATTTGTTCAGCTCATCGAGCACGACGACCGACAGCGGGAGACGCTGACCGGTGTGCTCCTTCTCGTCGAATGTTTCCGCCAGCATGGCGCCGACGACGAATCGCTGGCCGAGGTCATGGAGCGACTGGATCCCGACCACGGTTACTTGTGCGGCCGCCCGGTCGATGCGCCGGCTGTCGCCTGCCCTGATCATGTGCCCGAGCCGTTGCTCGGCGGCGTGGAGCCTGCGAAGGAACGCGGAGACCGTGCCCCCCTGCACTCTTCCCGTCCACCGCTGGTCCGGTGCCCCCTCCTCGGGGTCGACGTACTCGGCGATGGCATCGATCATCGTCCGCAGATCGCTGATCACGCGCTCACCACGATGGGCGACCACGGGTTGTCGCGGGTCGTCGACGTCGGCCGGGTCGCGGAGCACCAGGGCTCCTGGCAGACCGTCGACATCGATTGCGAACCGCTGGAGCTGGGATCGCACTCTCTCCTCGATGAACGAGAGCTGGTTGCGGAAGTCGCCGGCGTCCGTGAACAGGAACCGCAGCAGGCCGTCGTCGACGAACTCGCGCGGCGTCCACGCGAACGCATCGACGCCCTCCTGCCGCCCACCGGTGTCCGGCACCAGCACGTCCCCGCTGTGCAGGCGTGGCGGTGCCCAGAACGACACGGAAGGGAAAGGCGCAGGTTCGACGCCGAGCTGCTCCCATTTGGCGGCATCGTCCGGAGTGAACGCGTTGTTGGGTTTGTCCAGCCACAAAAGATCCTCGCCCTTGACGTTGAACACGAGGATCCGCAGGTTGGCAGCGCCTTCGCCGAGCACGTCCGGCCTCGCCGACAGCAGCCGAAGGAAGAACAAGGCAAACGATGTCTTGGTTGCGACCCCGGAGATCCCCGAGATCGACATGTGGCCGCCCTTGCGGCCATCGAAGAAGTCGAGGTCGATGGCAATCGGTTCCCCATCGCGGCCGAAGCCGGCGGGGAGTGGCCTGCCCATCTCGTCGACGTAGAGCGCCTTGTCGCGCTCGGCACCACGGGCACGCTCTGCGACCTCGCCAGGGTCGGTCGAAACCCAGAGCTCAGGATCGACCCGAGTGACCTGCACTCTCGCCGATCGCACCTTGGCACCGGGGAGGATTCCCTCCGCCGCGATGCGATGCGTATCGGATTCGAACTGGGCGCCCTCGTAGATGGCTTCCACCTCGGTGACGATGCCGTAGGTGCGCACCTCTCCGTACTTGGGCACCTGGGTGCGGACCACGACCAGGTCATCGAGCTGCAGGTACTGATCATCATCGAGAACGATGCGAAATTCGCTCGTCGTGGTGTGCTGGGTTCCCAGGACACGCCCGACACTGTTCTCCGTCATGTCAGCACCCCGCCCAAGGTCGCGGCTCGCAACGCACGGTAGACGATGGCGGGGTCGCCCATCCGTCTCCTCAGCTCGCGTTCGAGGGCAGCGATCGGCACCAGGTTCTGCGGCGCCCGCGGGTCGATGTGGGGTTCCGATGCAACGGCGGGGACAATGGCGGTCACCCGATCAGCGATGCGCTGCGCGGTAGCGAGATCGAGGTGGCTGGACACCTCGGCGCGGGCGATGCCGGACCAGGCGTGGCCACGGTCGATCGTGGCGAGACGGAAATACCACGAATATCTCGGGTACGCACCGCCGGCACCGATCAGGAACAGCGGGGTCCGCTCGGCGGTGCCGAGAGCACCGACGATCCCGACCCGGTCGTCCGACAGGTACGGCCGGCGGTGGGTCTTGATGAAGCCGACCTTCTCGGTTGCGGAGAGGTCGTTGATGGGCCCGTCGGCGACCACGAAGACGCCGCCCTTGGCGAGGTCCTCGGAAAGGGTTGCCTCCGCCTTTCGCATCTGCCCGTGGAGCGACTGGATCAACCCCGCCGGATCGGACCCGGCAATCGACTCGGTACGGTAAATGAGCTCGGCGGACATGGGAGGCATCGGTACCGCCTTCCCGTTGCCGAAGATGGCCACCCGATCGATAATGGCATGTGTCACCTCGGCCGCGGGGATGGTTCGGTCCCACAGCACCGAACCGACGGCGTAGGTGCCACAGATCCCGGCAACCGGCGGGCCGTCCCCATCTTCGAGGGCCAGCCGTGCATCGATCCGCCTGACCCCGTCGACGAACGCGATGGCGGCGATGCCATCGTCGGTGCCCGGCAAGGGATCCCAGGTCCCAACAACCTCAACGGTCTCGTCGACACGATCCTCGTCGGCAAGCGATTCGTCGGTCTGTACCGGGCTCCCGTACTCGGGAGCCCATCCCTCGACATGGATACGGGCCATGGCCGAGATGGTACCGACGGGATGCGACAGGAACGCGTTACGGTACGCCGCCAGCGGTGGTCTCGGGAGGTCTGTGATGAGCCGAATCGGCATGTTGAGCATCGCGCTGGTCGTCGTGGCGGCTTCCTGCGGCGGTGCGACCTCGGACGATGCGCCCACTACCTCACCGGCGACGGAGCCTGAAACCTCCGCGACGACAACGAGCGCTGCACCGACCACAACGAGCGCTGAACCGACCACAACGGCCTTCGTGGCGGCGGCCGTCGGCGACACCGAGTTCTGCGAGCTCATATCGGCTCAGGACACGGCGACCGAGACGATGGACGTCTTCGACCCTGCAAGCGTCGAAAAGTCAATTAAGGACGCCCTGGACGCCATCCGCGGGGCGCGCGATCTGGTTCCCAGTGACATCAGGGGCGAGTACGACACGCTCGCCTCCGCATTCGAGGGCCTGGTGGAGGCGCTCGAGGAGAGCGGCTGGGACATGCTCGCAATCGACGTCAACGACCCCCGCATTCTCCGGATGGAGTCGCCAGAGGTGCAGACCGCAGCCGACGCCCTCAACGATTTTTGCGGGCTCGAAGCCGGCGGCACCGACGGCGAGGCCGGAGCCCAATCGCCCGATGCGGGAGCGGGATCCGATGCGGGTCTCCCCGACGACCTGGTTGCACCAGGAGCGGTGTTCCTTCGTGACGCGTCTGGTATCAAGATCTTCACGTCGACGGCCTCCTTCGACGAGACCGTTTCCTACTACGAAGGGGTACTCGGCAAAGCACCGGTGAATGTCGCCGGGTCAGCAGGCGGACGCGTAGCCAGCTTCCTGTCGGCGACGCCGACCGATGTGCTCGTCCAGGTCGAGGAGGGCGGCGGCGAGCTCCTGATCTACATCACACTGACCGGTTGACGATCAGCGAGTAGCCGGGCGAAGACGGTGGGCTCCGTCATCTGATGTCGCGGTGCACCAAGGTCGCGGGAGCTGAAATCGGCACGGCAGGACTCGGGACTGACGACGCTCCTCTACCCTCCGCCGGATGGCCATCGAAGAAGCGGAGCCCCGCGTTGAGACCCCGCCCGAGGGCATCGACTACTCCAAGAAGTGGTACGTGCTGGTTGCGATCGCCATGGCGATATTTCTCGGCACGGTGGACGGCACGATGCTCAACGTTGCCCTCCCCACCCTCGTAGACGATTTCGACACGACGTTTGCCGTCGCCCAATGGGTGGTGCTCTCCTATTTGCTGACCCAAACAACGCTCGTGCTCGGCTTCGGCCGGCTCGGTGACATGATCGGCAAGAAGCCGATCTTCACTGCGGGATTTGCCGTGTTCACCCTGGGCTCTCTTTTCGCCGCCTTATCGCCGACGATCGGGATCCTGATCGGCGCCCGGATCTTCCAGGGGGTCGGTGCTGCCATGATCTTCGCCCTCGGCTTCGCCATCACCACCGAGGCGTTCCCTCCATCCGAGCGGGGCAGGGCCCTCGGCATCAATTCCACCATGGCCTCGATCGGGATCATGGCCGGCCCGATCATCGGCGGGTTCATCCTCGAGGCGGCATCCTGGCAGTGGATCTTCCTGGTGAACATCCCAATAGGGATCGTGGGCACCCTGACCGCGATCAAGTTCGTGGCCAATACCAAGCCGATAGGCGGCGAGAGCTTCGACTTCGTGGGAGCCGCCCTGTTCTTCGTCGGGCTCCTCGCATTGTTGCTCGGCCTCACCGCCGGACAGGAAATCGGCTTCGCCAACCCGGTCAACCTCGCTCTGTTTGCGACCGCGGCGGCCTCGCTGGTGGCGTTTGTGCTCGTGGAGCGGCGGATCGACCACCCGATGGTCGATCTCTCGCTGTTCCGAAGCCGCGATCTGTCGGTGAATCTGGTGACCGGATTCACCGTGTTCTTTGCTCTGGCGGGCTTGCTGCTGATCGCGCCCTTCTACCTGACCGACGTCATGGGGTTGTCGCCGCGAGCGATAGGGCTCGTCCTGGCAGCGGTGCCGATCACGATGGGAATCGTCTCACCTTTCTCCGGGGGCCTCTCCGATCGGATTGGGTCGAGGCCGGTAACCGTGGCCGGCCTGAGCATCATGGTCGTTGGCTACATCGCCGCGGCCTTCATGTTCGAAGGCGCCACCACCGCAGCGGCGATCTTCGCCGTCGGCCTCATCGTCGGCCTCGGCATCGGCATCTTCCACTCGCCCAACAACAGCGCCATCCTCGGCGCGGTGCCCCACGCCAAGCTCGGTATCACCTCGGGAATGCTGACCATCACTCGCACCACCGGAACCGTCACCGGAATCGCCGTGCTCGGAGCGCTGTGGGCGGCCCGCACCGTGGCCTACGCTGGTGGCGGCACGGCGGCGGATGCGCCGGCAGCCGCCCAGGCAGCGGGCTTCGCCGACGTCATGACGGCGGCCGCCTTCATCCTCACCGGATCCTTCGCCCTGGGCTGGTGGGCGTGGCGAAGTCGTCAGTCATCGGTCGCCAGTCATCGGTCATGAGACCAACCAAGCCTGGCATGTCGGTTGCAGCCGCTTCCGGCCAAGAGGCTCGCAAATAGGGCACGATCCGGTCTCCGTCGGCGAAGACCATTTGCGGAGCCGTGGCCCGAGCGGCCCGCCGCGAAGCGGCAAGAGCGGGAAACATGGCTCCACTTCTGTCGAGACGACGTCGCCTATCGGTGCGCGCTCTGAAGACTGAAGGCTGACGGCTCAGAACTCGGGGATCGAGTCCCATTCGAAGAATCCGCCGACCCCGAGGAGCACGGCAATGGCTTCCTCGGCCTCCGCGACCGACCCAGATTCGACGAACCGCTCCACCGCGATCGCGGCTTCCGGATCGACCATCCGCAGCCCTTGCAGCCGGTCCTTCCCCCGCGGGATCCATCCCCCGCGTTCGACGAACCACACCGCGATCGCCTGCGAAACCGCCTCCGTCGCCAGGATCCGCGCCATCGCCGGATCGCGATCGGCGACATCGAGCGCGTTGTCCATCTGATCGACCGCTCCGTACCGCCTGACCGTGACGGTTTCCTCGGGCACGGTCGGGCCACGCTCCATCACATCAAGGGCGTCGGCTTGGAGCCGGGCGAACACCCCGTCCGGGTCGTAGATGATATGACCGAACGCCATCAGCGCCAGCGCAGATGCTCCTCCCTCCCGCTGGTCCCGTTCGAAATACCCGCGCGCCCGCTTCTCGTTATTGAAAAACATCTCGGTGGAGACGCCGGCGAAGATCCTCTGATCTCGGTGCCGCAGCTCTCCGCCGATGATCACATACAGGTCGAGGCCGCTGCGCGGATCGGTCTCTCCTCGAAAGACGCTTCCCGCCAAGTTGATCGATACGACGTCGTCGTGGATTTCGAATACGTAGTCGAGCGCGTCGGCGAGCGCCCGATCGAACGGTGGCTCCAGCTGTGGGATCGACATCTCGGGCAGACTCACAGCGCCCCGATCCGCTCGACCAGCAGGTCCATGAATCCCTGCCGATCAACGCTGTCGATGACCATGGCATTCGGCTCGGCACCGGTGACCCCCCACCAGTCGACCACGGTTTGCCCCATCGTCAGCTCCGATTCGGTCTCGACGTCGACCCGACACGGCTTGCCACTGAAAAGCTGTGGCTCGATCAGGTAGGCGATGACGCAAGGGTCATGAAGCGGGGCACCCTCGAAACCGTACTTCTCGATGTCATGGCGCTCGTAGTAGTCGAGCATGCCGGCGACTGCAGTGCCGGCCCGGGTCCCGAGACCGCTGAACCGCTCGAGGTCGTCCGGCAGTACGAGTGCCTCGTGGGTCACGTCGAGCGGAAACATGGTGAGTGGGACACCCGAGTTGAACACGATGCTCGCCGCGTCGGGGTCGACGAAGATGTTGAACTCGGCGACGGGCGTCGTGTTGCCTCCCTCGAAGAACCCGCCACCCATGAGCGCCACCTCCCGGATGGCCGAAACAATCGACGGCTGCCTGGCGATGGCGGCGGCGACGTTGGTGAGTGGGCCGATAGGGCAGATCGTGATCGGATCATCAGCGTTCAGACAAGCCTCGATGATGAAGTCGACGGCGTGGTCGTCCTTCGCCTTCGTCGTTGGGGTTGGCAGATCCGCTCCGTCGATCCCGGTAGGGCCATGAACGTACTCGGCGGTGTACAGCTCGCGCTCCAGGGGCCCGTCGGCGCCCATGTGGACCGGCACATCCGTGCGACCGGCGAGTTCGCACATCGCCAGCGCGTTTGCGGTCACCAAAGGTTGGGGGACGTTCCCGGCCACGGTGGTTATGGCGACAACGTCGAGTTCCGGCGAGGCCAGCGCCAGCAGAATGGCAACGGCGTCGTCTTGACCCGGATCGGTATCGATGATGATCGGACGAGCCATCAGCCGAGAGGTTACCGGTGCTCCACGAACCCTGGGCTCCCAGGGTCGGGTACCGGACCTGTAGTGGCGCGGGACATCCCGTACAGGTGTCGCGGGTCTTCCCTGACAGGTGGTGGTGGTCATGGGGTTGGTCTTCCTGGTCGGTTGTGGAGGGGTTGGCGTCGTTGGT
>JADFIY010000046.1 GCA_022566415.1 Acidobacteriota bacterium | reverse complement strand
CGGGTGTCGAGAGAAACAATCCACCGAGGGCATCTTCCGGGGCATAGGCAATGGCATGCAGAGCTCCGTCGACGGTTCCCCAGCGCTCGTCGAGGTCTGCGACCAGCGCCTCCATGTGGGCCGGTTCCGTGATATCGAGCTCCAAGACCGGCGGAGGGTCGGGGAGCCGTTGTGCCGCGCGCTCGGTGAGACGCATTGATCTGCCGAATCCGGTGACGACAATATTCGCTCCCTGTTCCTGGGCGAGACGCGCCACGTGCCAGGCGATCGATCCGTCGGTCAGCACGCCGGTTACGACGATGCGTTTCCCCTTGAGCAATAGCGCTCCTCTCGGGCGTGAGACCATTTTAGGGGGTCAGATGCTGAGCCACGCCCGAATGCCGAGACCCATCACGAACAGCAGGAGGATTCCGTAGGCGAGCGCAGGCCGTCTCGCCAACTGCGCCCGGTACACGTAGGCAATCGAGAAGGTGATGGCGATCACCACCCCGTAGAACACGTGGAACGCGGCGGGGCGCCTCCCCATGAGTTGGAGGGTGACACCGGCGGCTACCTGGATGAGCATCGCAGAGATGGCAATCGCGACCGCGATGCCGAAGGCTGTGGCGGGGGATCGACGAAACGCGGCAAGCCCGAGACCCCACAAGCCAACGACACCAGTGGTAACGACGGCAACAAAGAACCAGTTCTGGTGAAACCACAGAACCGCATCCATGACGCCCTTCTTGACATTGACCGCCGCGGGATGCTACCGGCCGGCGGGTTTGGACACAGCTGCGGTTTCTGCGCCGGCAGCCGTGATCAGATCGTCGGCGTCCAGGTGGATCGCCACCCCCGGCGTCCCCGACCCGACTGAGACCTCACCGATGCCCCGCGCCGATTCGTCAACGATCACCGGCCATCCACCGGTCGCCCCGAACGGGGTGATGGTGCCGCGCTGGTACCCGGTAGCGGCGTACGCCTCTTCGGCGTCGGCCAAGGAGAGCCTCCGGACGCCGAGGTATGCGCGCAGTGCCTTCCAATCGATGACCCGATCGCCGGCGACCAGCACCAACGCATACCGGCCCTCCTCGACGCGTACCACCATGGTTTTGAGGATCCGATCGACGGTGGTGCCTCGCCGTTCCGCGGCGCCGACGATGTCGGGCGCCGGTTCGTACTCGACAAGGCGGTGAGGAACGGTGTCGAGCGCTTCGAACGTCGGGAGTTCCATGCTCGGCAGCGTAATGAGAGGCAAGTTCCCAGTTCGCTCGCTGCGCTCGCTTCCATTTCCAGAAAGACCGCGACTAGGGGAACTGGGAACTGGGACCTCAGCTGATGGCAATCGGTCCTTCGATACCGGACACGACCCAGCCGGCGTCCGACAGGGTGACCCGGTAGGTGAACCAGGTGCCGCAGAGACCGCCACACCACATGGACATGGGCACGAGGGCTGCCTGGTCATCAAAGGTGATCGCCCCAACCCCGAGGATCGCCGAGCCTGGGATGACCGGCATCAAATCGTCCGTCCGCCACTCGTCGGCGTCGTCGATCCAGCGAATCGGTGCCAGCGGGCTGAGCGCTGCCTCGATGGCGTTGCGCTCTTCAGCGGTAAGAGGCCGAACCTGCTGTGGGTCGGGTGCCCCTCCACCGAAGGTCGCATCACCTGCGCTCGGATCCAGGCTGGCAAGCACCAGCAGCTCGGACCACGGGTTGCCATCGCCGCCGAAGGTGTTGTCGACGGAAACGAGTTGGTGGAGGGCGACGGCGTAGATAGCGGCGCGGTTTGGAGAAGAGCCTTCGGGCGGAACGGTGGACGTGGGCCCCGCTGAGCCACACGCGGTAGCAAGCACTCCGAACAAGGCGATGGTGGCGAAAAGCCTCATGGGGGTCCGACGCTACCGAACGTCACCTGGTTCCGCGCGTTGCGTCTGTTTCCTCCCCGATGGGACAGCTCGCTATATCTCCCCGAGCAACTTCTTGCGCTTCTCTTCGTATTCGGCATCGGAGATGACGCCATCGTCGTGGAGCCGCTTGAGGCGTGACAGTTTGTCGATAGCGTCGTCGCCCTTGGCGCCTCCCGCTGCTGAACCGCTCTGTAATGCCAGCGTTCGTCTCTCCCGAGCGTTGTACAGCACCGAAGCGAACTGGTCGGGTCGGGGGATGTTGGCGAAGCGGCTCTGCCCTGTGGTGCCTGCTGATTCAACGAGCAGGTCTCCGGCTCCGAGGAAACGCTCCCAGAAACTCTGGCTGAAGTTCACGTTCGTGATGCGCTCCAGCGGAATCTCGATGCCGGACAGGGCGATGAGACCCTTGCGGGTGATGAGCCGTTCGGTCGTCAATACGTACCGTGTCATCCACCAGTCGACGACCGGCCGCACCACGAACCAACCGAAAGCGGCGAGCACAAGCAAGTCGAGGGCGAGTTCGAAACCTCCACCTACCGGAAGCCACAGGAAAATCACGATCAGCACGATGAGGACACCGACAAACCAGGCGAAGGGAACGGCCAGCAGCTTCCAGTGCTGGCGGAAGGCGACGACGATGTCCTCATCGTCGGTGAGTACATCTTCCGGCCACGGCATACGGAGGGGATCCTACGCAGCAAGCCGACCTGATCCCAGACGCGAGAAACCCCGAGGAAGCCGAAGCCCCCTCGGGATGTTCTCGATGCGGACGGTCTTGCGACTACCCGCCCACCTTCCGGCCGAAACCGGTTGGCGTGTCGTTCCTGTCGACTCCGGCCCGCAGGCCGGACCCGGTTGCTCCTTGCGGAGCCGGTGCGATCCCCTTCCGAGGTGCATCCAGGTCGTACTTTCTCGGGCCCTTTCGGATTCCGAGCCGACCCCGAAAGGCCGGTTGTCGCCGGTTCAGTCGCCCGCTTCCTTCGACGCTGGAGAAGGTATCCGATGCCGCGACCAATTGCCACTGATATGACTAATTCGTTTTCGCGAGCCAGCGGCAAGTTTCGCGCGTAGGTTTCGCGCTTCTATTGGACCATTTCCGCGCCTCGGATCGGCGCTCCCGGACCCGTTGTCAGAGCGTGAACGCGTTGATGAATCCGCCAGCCGGTCACTTCGCCATGGGGGCATCAGGCGCTGGTTCGATCGACTCGCCGTCTTGCGATGACAACGATTTCCCGTGCGTGCTCAAGATCGTCGGCAACGACCTGCGACCCGATGGTCGTCGCCCCGTACTCGATCCGATTTCGATTACGTCGCATGGCGTCGAACCTGCGGAGGTGATTGCGGGCCGGGGACGTGGCATCGATGCGTCGAGCGAACTCGGCAACGGCCCGATGCGAGCCGGGCATGGCCCGAGCCCGGAGGCCTTCGCTGAACATGATCGCCGCTACCGCCTTGCGGGCGGCGTCGTATTGGAGTGAGTAAGCCCCTTCGGGATCAACATCGATAACACGCTCGGCTGCAACGAGGTGCCGCTTCGCAGCATCGAGCCACATCCCGGCGGTCTCCACATCAACCGGGACGCGTTCGATCCGCCCCTCGGTGATGAGGTCGGAAACATCAGTCATCACCAGGGCCGATCAGGCGCACAACAGGCTGCTTTCGAACGTGGCGAACGAAGCCACTATCGTCACTCGTCCACTCTCGCGTGGTGAATACCGTTACATTGACCACGCGACCCAGCTCGGCTTCGGCCGTCATCAAGCGGTCGTAGAGGAGATCGAGATCAACCTCGCCGATCACCATTCTAGCTGCGGCCCCACCAGCGACGACTTCGAAGCCGATTTCGAGTCCGCGACCGATGCCTTCTCCGTAGTTTCCGGCTTCAAACTCGTCGTGGATCGGTTTGAGGAGGGCGAGGAACATCGTGTACCCGGTATCGACCGGGCCATCGACAAACGCCCCGCCGAGATCAGGGGAGTTGGTCCTCGAGGGGGATATCCGTACGGCCGAACCAGGCGGACGGGTCGTCCTTCAGTACGAAAACTGGGGCGTTGCCAGCCAAGGCGTGACTCATTGAACCCGTCTCGATATACGCGCGCGTGTTGTAGAAGAACACCCAACACGAATCGGTTTCCAAGGTCTTGTTTATCACGATATCCGCAATCTCGGTCCGTACAGTCTGGTCGAGCATCTCCTCCGCTATCGCTCGTGCCAGGTCGTTCGTGACTCTCATCGCGGCAGCAGCATAAAGCGGAAACTATCGAACCCCTCGAACGACGCGGAACGGCCGATCTGTGCATCTAGGAAGCGAATCGTTCCTCGCTGGTTCACGCCCATGAAGACGTGGCCGACTTGGTTGCCACTGCCTCCGAACACAACCCCTCGAGCCCCGGGACCTGCGTCCGCCAGTATTGCTTCGATCTGAAGCTGACCGGAAACCGGCTTAAACGTGCTGCCGAAAGTCTCCTCGAGTACAGAGATCGGCTTCGGGTTGCTTGGCAGCGCTGACGCCGGATTCCCTGATAGCGTGGCGTCGGTCGCCATAACGCAATTTACACAGTTGCCACCACTGCCAGTCGGGTTGATGTTTCGAATCGACCCGGCCGAAGGGTTTGGGAGGCCAGGCCTTGCGCCGGCAACCTCATCGACGGGACTCCTGGCGAGGTCGCGGAAGAAGTTCGATGTAGCGCGGACGCCTCGTCCAGCGGCCTGGGCGGCGCGGCTGCCTCGTATGGCGGCGGATGCGCTTCGGGCTCCCGCCGCAGCGCCTTTGGCTCCGGCGAGGATCTCGACGGAGCGGAAGATGGCTCGACCGACACCCTCCCCATAGTTGCCGGCCTCGAACTCCTGGTACACGTCGTCGAGGAACATGTAATACAGGGTTTCTTTGGGGTTGTCGACCAACGCAGCCCCAAGATCGACAAACCCCTGCTCGAACTGCTGACACCGCTCGTTGTTGGCGGGAATGACACGCAAAACAGACGCTGGTCCGTAGCAGCGAGACACCGTGTCAGTGAGCTCGACGATCCCAGTGACCGCCCCCGCAGCTCCCTCGACAAATCCCTTGACGACCCCGGCGCCCTGTCTGAGCCAGTTGGGAACCCGGAATCCGCCCCCGACTCGGGCTCAGGCTCGGGTTTCGGCTCGGCGGCTCAGCTACCGGGGTCGCCCGCAAAAGTGCCCGTGCATCTGATCGCTCAAGTCGTGAGTACACAGATCAGGATCGGTAGCCCTATCCCCAGTCAACTCCATCGGGATGGCGAGGATTAGTCACCGGGCAACCTGCTGCCCGCCGCATCGTCATAGCCGAGCTGCGTAAGACTCCGAAGGAGCTGCTGCGCCATCGACCGTGCCCGGTGGAGGGAAGGGTCGTCGAGAATCGTCTGCGGGGCACCAAAGCCGTCGATGTCGCGAAGAACTCTTCCCAACTCCCGCAGATCCTCGTCAATGCCAGTCGTGTAGACGGTGTTGTGTCGGTCGAGCTCATCCGCAAGGCCGCTGTCATCCCAGAGTCGGCGTGGGATTCACTCCCCGCTCGATAATGGCCTCCTGGTGCCTCACATCGAGGTCGAAAAGCGTGGCTCGCCGCGCTGGACCCCAAACCCAAACCTGTCGGTCTCGCTCTCGAACCACACTACCGAGCCTTCGAGACCCACGAAGCGAGCCGTCAGGTCATCATGCACGCTTTGCCAGCTCAACGAACCATCCCTCGTAACCCTGGCGACCGCGACCTCATTGATCACTAGCACGTCTTCGTCTCCCAAATCGATGAACTCGATGTGTTCCAACCCGCCCGGGTCGTAGCTACCTCCGAGATCAAGCCTGGCTATCGGACCCACAATCTTGACGTCGCCGTCACCTGGATGCACGACAGCTAGCCAGTTCGATCGAAGACCGGCCACACAGCACCAATCGGATCTCGTCCACACTTCCGCGTAAGCACTGAGCTCGAGGCCGGGGATCGTATGGCTTTGGTCACCTACAACAATGCGATTGGGGAAATCCACTCGAATAGTCGCGCCACCACAGACGAAGCCGTCAGAGTCAGTCAAATCGATAGTCCCCTTCACAAGAGGCGTACTTCTACACCGAGCCGCAACATCAGTTGAGCGAAACTCTTGTCTGCAGTGATGATCGGCGACCCGGTCCGGATCGCAGTTGTCCCAATGGAACCATCGCCGAAGAGTCCGGACTGACCAGGACGCATAGCTTCAAGCTGGCCCCGAATATTGATTCTCGTGTGAATGTCCATCACATCCTCTATAACACTCAGCTCATCGGCGAACCCGGGCATCTTGATTCGCCCACGCCCCACCAGACTATTCAACTCCGCCTGCGTCGTTGCTGTAATCACGGGGACCTCACCCGGCCGGAGAACGCCCTCGACGCCCGGCCGGTTCAGAACAGCGTTCGTGTCTACGATCACCTGGCGGTTCGCAGTCGGCGCCCCGGCACCGACAACCTCATCGACGGGACTCCTGGCGAGGTCGCGGAGGAAGTTCGATGTAGCCCGGACACCTCGTCCAGCGCTCTGTGCAACGCGGGTGCTACGAATGGCCGCCGTCGCGGCCCTGGCTCCAGAAGCAGCACCTTTGGCTCCGACAACGATCTCGACGGCGACAAATAGGCTGCCTCCGATGGCTTCTCCATAGTTGCCGGCTTGCCAGTCGGTGTAGATCGGCTCCAAGAACAGGTAATACGTTGTCTCCTTGGGGTTCTCAACGAACGCCGCCCCCAGACCGACCAGACCCCCCACAAACTCGGTACAACGATCCTGCGCCCCACGGTCGATGATCCGGGTAACCGGATCGACACAACTACCAACAACGCCGGCCAACTCGACCACGCCGCCCACCGCCCCGGCGACACCCTCACCGAACCCCCTGGCCACCCCCACGGTCTGTCTGGTCCCTGCCCACACCGCCCCGGCACCCTGCCTGGTCCCCTCCCAAACCGAACTGACCTTCTGGGTGAACCCGCCCCAGTCGCGACTCGTGACTCTCGACTCCCAACACGAGAAACCCCGAGGGAGGTCGGCTTTCGCCGCACCCTCTCGGGGCTCTCAATGAAGTGTTTTACCACTTCGATGCCTTCGTACCGACTTGCGTCGTTTCCTCAGGCTGGTCCGGCCGAAACCTGGGCTGTCCCGTTCGGACCCGGAGGTCACTCCGAGGAGTGGATCCTCCCGTTCGTAGCCTGGGCCGAAGCCCCGTCTACGAACCCCCTTCCGACCCGCTTCCCCAGCGGCGAACCGCCGGCGATCGGTAGCCCTAAGGCCCGTCTTCCGGGTGCTCTGCGGACCAAAGCCCGCCGAGCACGCGGAAACCTACGCGGCATATGCGGTCAACGTCAATTCAGATCCGTGATCCCTTTTCGCGTGTTATCAGAGATTTTGTCGAGGTGCCAGTTCCCAGTTCGCTCGCTGCGCTCGCTTCCAGTTCCCAGCAGTCAGGAGATTGGTTAGTTAGTCAGGCCTGGCACCTCGAAACCGAACGGGGAACTGGGAACTGGGGAACTGGGAACGGGGAACTGGGAACGGGGGAACTTACATTGATGTGGTTCGTGTCACACCCCTCCCGTATAGTTCGGGTATGACCGCTGATACCGCGACCGAGCTCGCAGGCGATTACTCGCTCACCTCGCTGTCGCCCAGCAGGGCCAGCGACTTCAAGCGCTGTCCACAGCTGTTCAAGTTCAGCGCCATCGACCGGATCGAGACTCCACCCAACGTGTATCAGGCGCGGGGCACGACCGCCCACCTCGCACTGGAGCGGCTGTTCGACCTGCCCGCCGAGGATCGCACTGCTGAGCGGCTCTACGACCTGTTCCGCGAGGCCTGGCAGGAGTTGAAGCCGGCCGAGTTCTCCGAGCTGTTCGAGGACGAGGCCGAAGAGCGGCAGTGGGGCATCGAGAGCCTGGAGATCCTCGCCAACTACCTCAAGGTGGAGGACCCGACCAGCTTCGACCCGCTGGCCAAAGAGCTCGACATGACCCAAGAGGTGGGGGGCATGACGATCCGGGGCATCCTCGACCGCATGGAAGAGAGCCCGGACGGCCTGGTGATCACCGACTACAAGACCGGCAAGGCCCCCCCGGAGCGGTACGCGCTCCCTGCGTTCTTCGCGCTGAAGATCTACGCGCTGCTCATCCGGATCCGTGAGGGTCGCACCCCGGCCACCCTCAAGCTGATCTATCTCAACGGGCCGACGGTGTACGAAATCCCGGTCAACGATCATCAGCTCGACGCGATCGAGCGTCAGCTCACCGCGCTATGGACAGCCATCGAGCGGGCAATCGAAAACGACCGGTTCCCAACCCGCACCGGCCCGTTGTGCGACTACTGCGCCTACCAGGACATCTGCCCGGCGTTCGCTACGGAGGATTGACCTGGCAACCACGGTGTGGACCATCGGACACGGGGCAGGATCGTTTACCGACCTCGAGCAGCGCGCCTCGCCGTACGGGATTTCGATGATCGTCGACGTCCGGTCCCGGCCGTACTCGCGACATGCCCCCGACTTCACCAGACCTCGACTCGAGCTGTTGTGCGATGAAGCGGAGATCGGCTACCGATGGTTGGGAGCCACCCTCGGGGGCAAACCGGAAGGGGGCCCGGTGGGGCCGGAACGTCCTGGCTTCGACGAGTCGATCGACGAGTTGGTCGAACGCGCCGGCTCGACCCCGACCGTGATCCTGTGTGCCGAGCTCGAACCGGGCGCCTGTCATCGCTCGACCATCGTCGCTGCCGCCCTCCATGAGCGCGGCGTCGAGGTGATCCACATCCTTGGCGACGGCTCGACCCGCCGCCACGAGCCCCCGCTGCCGTTCTCGTGACCGCGGAAACAGAAATCCGCATCGCACCTGATGAGTGGCCCGCGCATATCGCCAACACCGACGGCCCCCAGCTCATCGTGGGCGGCCCGGGCACGGGCAAGACCGAGTTCCTGGTGAGGCGGGCCGGGACCCTCATCGACGCCGGACACGGCGGCAACCTCCTCGTCGTCACCTTCTCGCGTCGCGGTGCCGCCGACCTCGACAGCAGGATCGGCGACGCCGTCGGCCGCTCGATGCCTGCGGTCGACGTCACCACCTACCACTCCTTCGCCCGCCGCCTGCTCGAGACTCACGCCGCTCGCCGTGGATGGGATTCGGCACCCGAGGTGCTGCCGGGACCCGACCAGAAACGGCTCATCGCCCGTCTCCTGTCCGAAGAGGATCCGTCGGCATGGGCACACACCTACCGGGGCCTCTTGGACACCAGCACCTTCGCCGACGAGGTGACCGACTTCGTGCTCCGGTGTCGTGAGCAGCTGGTCGAGCCCGACGATCTCGCCGAGCTCGATCGCGACGACTGGCGCGGCCTCGCTCCGTTTCTCAAACGATACGACGAGGCCCTTCGCGATCGGTCGGCCATCGACTACGGCACCTTGCTCTCCGAAGCTGCCGCCCTGGTTGCCGACGACGAGGTGATCGACGCGCTCGATCGCCAATACCGCTACGTGCTCGTCGACGAGTACCAGGACACCACACACGCCCAGGCAACGTTCCTAGAGCTCCTCACCCGGCGTCATCGCAACATCACCGCGGCAGCCGACCCGTACCAATCGATCTACAGCTTCCGCGGGGCCGAGCTGGAGAACGTGGCCCGGTTCCCAGAGCAATTCCCAGACGCCGACGGCGAGCCGGCCACACGCATCGTGCTCACCACGTCGCATCGCGTCCCGCAGCCGATCCTGGACGCCGCAGTGCGGGTGACCTCCCACGAGCTTCCCGGCGCCGCAGGCAAGGTCATCGCCGATCGCCGAGACGGATCGGTCGAGACCTACCGGTTCGAACAGCAGGTCGAGGAGGCGGAGTGGATCTCCTCCGAGATCGAGCGCCTCCACCTCGAACAGCAGATCCCCTACAGCCGGATGGCTGTCTTCACCCGGTCAAAACGTCGCTTCCTCGGACCGCTGTCCCGGGCGTTGGAGCGGCGGGACATAGCGCACGACCGACCCGATGCCAGGCTCATCGACCAGCCGGCGGTGCGCTTCACCCTCGACGTGGTGATCGCGGCCACCGGGGTCCGCACCGAGGCCGACCTGGCGGTACGAAGGATCCTGCTCGGACCCTTGTTCCGAACCCCGCTCGCCCGGCTGCGTGAGATCGAACGCGACCGCCTCCGCCAAGGTCTGTCCTGGCCCGCCGCGATCCGGCTGCTCGTCCCGGACGGCGAGACCCTCGCCGGATTCATCGAGGACCCGGGGTGGGCAACCCGGCGCCCGGCATCGGTTGGGCTGTGGGAGCTGTGGTCGACGCTGCCGCAGATCCATGCGATCGTGGCCGACCCTGCTGCCACCGAACATCGAGCCGCATGGTCATCGCTGTCGCAGGTGCTGGTGCGGTGGAACGACCGGGAGCCGACCGGGACGCTCGACGACTACCGCCGGTTCGCCGAGGCAGACGAGTTCGAGGCCAGCCCCCTGCTCGCCTATCAGGGCAGTGACAGGGATCGGGTGACGCTGACCACCTTGCACCAGTCAAAGGGTCTCGAGTTCGACGTGGTGTTCATTGCCGACGCCGTCGAAGGCGTCTTCCCCGACCTGCGCACCCGCGACTCGTTGCTCAACACCAGGCATCTCCAACCTTCGCTGCCGACGGACACGACCGGCTATCTCCGGTTCCGGCTCGACGAGGAGCGCCGCCTGGCCTACACCGCAATGACCAGGGCGACGCGACGGGTGGTGTGGACGGCAACCGACTCGGGGTACAGCGAGGGCATCGGAATCCCCAGCCGGTTCCTCGCCCTCGCCGCCGGCACCGACACGGTGGAGGAAGCAGCCAAGCGGCCCCCGAGACACACTCGCCCGATCACCCCACGTGAGGCGGAGAGCGCCCTGCGTCGCGTGCTCGTCGACCCACACCAAGCGCCCCCGAAGCGGATCGCCGCCGCCGCCGTGCTCGCCAACGGGCCACAGCACGGTCTGCGTCATCCCGATGAGTTCTCCGGGTATCTCGAGCCCGGGCCGGACGACAACGTCGTCGGCGACACGATGCACCTGTCCCCAAGCCAGGCGGACGCCTACGAAACCTGTCCTCGGCGCTATGTGCTGGAGCGACGCCTCGGCATTGGTGGTGGTGACAGCGTTTATGCCGAGTTCGGCACATTGATCCACGACGTGCTCGAGACCGTCGAATCAAAGGCCACCGAACGCGGCGACCAGCATGCCACCCTCGACGAGGCGGTCGACGAGCTCGACCGCCAGCTGTACGCCGGGCGCTTCGGTGGCGGTGCCTTCGACGCGGCGTGGCGAGAGCGCGGCCGCAAAGGCCTCACTGCGCTGTATGAGTCGTGGCCGTCAACCGGCCGGCCGGTGGCCCACGAACACGAGCTGCACCTCACCCACGGGGAAACCGAATGGATCGGGCGGGCCGACCGCATCGAGGCCCGCGACGGCGGTCTCGCCGTCGTCGACTACAAGACACCGAAGACCGCCATGGCCGTCGGTGACGCCGAGGGGTCGCTCCAGCTCGGTTTCTACGTCCTCGCCTCCCGCAACGACGAGAGCCTCGCCGAGGTCGGCATCGCCGATCAGGCCGAGCTGTGGTACCCGCTCGCCATCCTGAAGAGCGGTATCACCGTCCGCCCCTTCGACATCGACCGTCTCCCCGAGGTCGAAGAACGCATGCGAGCGGTCGCGCACGGCATCCGCAACGAACGGTGGGAGCCGCACCCGAACAAGGGTTGTCCGAAGTGTCCGGTGCGGTCGGTTTGCCCGGCACGGCCCGAGGGAAGAGAGGCGTTCGCCGGATGAGTATGACCCTCACTCCCGAGCAGCAGGCAATCGTCGCCCATCCTCTCGAGCCGCTTCGGGTCTCGGCCGGGGCGGGCACGGGGAAGACCACGACCATCGTGCTTCGCCTCGCCGCTCTCATCGAAAACGGAATCGACCCCGAACAGGCGCTCGGTATCACGTTCACCAACAAGGCCGCCGAGGAGTTGGCCGATCACCTGCGACAACAGCTCCCCGAACTGGCCGCCACCGGGCGCGAGGTCGAGGTGACCACCTACCACGGCTTCGCCTACGGGATCCTTCAGGAGTTCGGTGCCCTGGTCGGGATGGAGCGTGGTGCCGACGTCATCGGACCCGGGTTCCAGCGCCAGCTCCTCGAGGAGGGTCTCGTCGCAGGGGATTATGCCTCGCTCGACCTCACCGCTCCCGCACAGCGAGTCGACGAGTCGGCCGCCCTGACCAGGCAGCTCGGCGACAACCTGCTCACCACCGCCGACCTCACTGCCGCGGCGCCCGATCCGCCTGATTCTGTGTGGGAAAAGCGACTCGAACTGGCTTCGGTGGCTGAGGCCTATGCCGAGGCGAAAAACCGGGTCGGGGTGGTCGACTACGCCGACCTGGTCCGTCTCGCCCACCGGGTGGTCACCGAGTACCCGGAGCTTGCAGGGCGCATCAGGGATCGGTATCGGGCGGTGCTGCTCGACGAGTATCAGGATTCCGACCCAGCCCAGCGCCTGCTCATGGTCGCGGTATTCGGTGACGGCTTCCCGGTCACCGCCGTCGGGGACGCCGATCAGACCATCTACGAGTGGCGGGGCGCTTCGCTGGAGAACTTCGAGGGGTTCCCAAACCATTTCCCAACCGCCGATGGCAAGCCGGCTGCGACGCTTCCACTCACCGAAAACCGCCGATCGGATCGGGTCATCCTCGATCTCGCCAACCGGATCCGCGCCGAGATCCATGGACCAGACGGCTTCGACCCGCTGACCCCAATCGATGAGGCGGCACCGGGCGAACTAGAGGTGGCGTGGCTGCGCACCGAAGCCGACGAAGCCAACTGGATCGCCAACCGTGTCATCCAGGCCAGAGAGGCAGGGACTCCGTGGAGCGAGATCGCCGCCCTCTTCAGGAAGAACAAACACATCGGAACCGTCCGAGACGCCCTCCTCGACGCCGGGGTGCCGGTGCAGGTCGTGTCGCTCGGCGGGCTGCTCGACGTACCGGAGGTGGCCGACCTTCATGCCTGGCTCCGGGTGCTCCACGATCCGGAAGACTCGGCGGCGCTGGCTCGCATCCTGCTCGGTGGCAAGTTCCGTCTCGGGCTCGGTGACCTGGCTCCCGTCGCCGGCTGGGTGAAGGGCCATCGCCGCCGTACCGAGAAGGACGATGCCCCACGCCTGGCCCTCATCGAGGCTATCGATCGCATCGAAGAGGTTGACGGATTGTCCGGTTCGGCGCTTCGCCGACTGCAACGGTTCCGCGACATCTACCGCGAGCTGCTGGTCACCGCCCAGGGCGTGTCGCTCGTCGAGTTGTCCCGGCAGATCCTCAGCGCCCTCGAAGCGTGGACAGAGATCGACGCCATGGACGATCACGCGGCACTCAGCGCCCGTTTGAACCTGTACCGGTTCCTCGATCTCACCGAGTCGTGGAGCCCGCTGGAAGGTCGACCGTCGCTCAGCGCTTTCCTCGGCTACCTCGAGATGTTGAGCATCGATGGCGTTGTCGACGAGCTCGATACCGCAGGGATCTCCACCGAGGAGGCTGTATCGCTGCTGACCGTGCATCGTGCCAAGGGCCTGGAATGGAACATGGTGGTGCTGCCCACGGTCACCAAGGGCACCTTTCCTTCCGGATCGGCGGGGTATGACAATCCGATCGATTTCGCGAAATATGTGCCATACGAGCTGCGCATCGACGCCAAAACCCTCCCCGATCTATCCAACACGAAAAACAAAGACGAGCGCACCGAGATCCTGCGAGAGCATCACCGGGCCAGTGAGTGGCGCATCGGGTACGTGGCGGCAACAAGGGCCCGCCACGAGCTGATCGTCACCGGATCTTTCTGGAGCGACGGCAAGAAGCCCCGCGAACCGTCCGAGCTGTGGTCCATGGCGCACCAGCTCGCACGGACCGAGACGATCATCGACGAGCCGGGTGAACCCCCGACCCCGGTCGGCGATCTCCGCGGCACGCCGGGACCCGACCCCTTGTTCGGGGAGGGGGGCTGGCCCGCGGCGCTGCGTGCCGCGGTCGCCGATCCCGACTGGCTCGACAGCCAGGGCGACCTGGCGTCGGCCGCCGCCGAGGAAGCCGCACAGCTCCGGCTCGAGCTTGGAGCCCTCCCGCAGCCGCCCGAGCCGCTCCCCGATCCGGTACCTGCGACCTCGGTCACCGGTCTGGTCACGCTGGCGCGGTGTCCGCAGCGTTTCAAATGGGGGGTGGTCGAACGGCTGCCGATCCGACCGTCGGCGGCGCGGCGCCGCGGCGTTGACTTCCACCGCAACGTCGAGCTGCACAACCTTGGCAAGGTCCCGCTGACCGACCTCGACCTGGACACCTACGACCTCACCGTCGGCTCCGGCGACGGGGCAGCGGCGGGCGACCCGTTCACCGTGTTCCTCGACTCACGGTTCGCCGATCAGACACCTCGTTTCGCCGAGGTGCCGGTCGATCTTCGTGTCGGCGAAGCCCACATCAGGG
>JADFIY010000045.1 GCA_022566415.1 Acidobacteriota bacterium | reverse complement strand
CCGTCCCCGGTGGTGGCCACGTATTGAACATCGTCACGTGCCATGCCAACTTGAGAGAGTACGCTGTCATAACCTTTTTCGGCCAGCTTAAACGGATCGCGTTGGCGTATCCGGTCAGTTCGTCGTGCCAGCCATTCGACATTGTCACCTTCGACCCTGAACAGAACGGTTTTGATCGTTCCGGTGCCGAGATCGACCGACTCCGATCCGTCGAGGCCGATGGTGCTGCCCTCGTCGACGTCGTACGGACCGCCGGCGTCTGCGATCGGAATGGGGTCGATGCCGGTGAGGAACACACCGCCGCCCGTCACGGTGTGGTCGAAGAACGGCTCGATGTCGACGATGCCGAACGTGCCGCTCACCGACGGGTACACCATGACCTGGTAGGAGTCCCCGTTGTTGGGAGTGAAACCGTTGAGCAACGTGGCTCGGAGGGTCCCGCTCAGGGTCACGGCGCCGGTGGCGGTGATCTCACCGTACAAATGGTCGGTTGAGACGCCGCCCACCTGGATCTCGAGCGTTCCCGTCGTGACGAAGGCACCGTTGACCGCAAGGGTCGAAGCGTCGCTCACCGCGGTGGCGTTGCCGAGTACCAGATTGCCGTTGTTGGCGAAGTCGCTTCCGGTGGCGAAATCGGCGCTCTCGGCGAGCCGGAAGGTTCCGGTGTTGGTGGTGAACGCATTGAGCGGTCGAACATCGAAGGGTCCGGCCAGGTACCCGAAGGAGGACCCGGGGCCGGAGAGCAACAGGTTGGCGTCGCTCTCCGTAAAGGTGGATGGGAAAACGAGCCTGGATCCGCCGCGTGCCACCCAGGTACCGTTGCTGAGTGTCGTTCCGGCGTAGTGCGACGGTGCGGACCCGATCCAGAGCTCACCGAATCGCGCCACCACGGTGCCGTTGTTGGTCACCTCGACGCCGGCGGCGAGCAAGATCACCTGTGCCGGCGATGAGGCGCCGATGCGCTCCAACGTGTTGTTGTTGACAAAGCTACCGGGGTTGCTGGCATCTCCGCGGATGGTGAAGAAGTTGCTCCCCGGATTGGTGAGCTGCCACAGGCCGTGGTTGGTGATCGTTCCGGCCGTCGAACTCGTGGAGGTTTCCAGCCGCGCTCCCGGTTGGATGACCGTCCCATGGTTGGTGAGGCTGCCGGTCACGAGCTTCATGTCGGTGCTACCAGTTCCCAGGATGGTCAGAGTCCCGGTCGATGTGACCTCGAGGTTCCCGAAAACGGTGCCCTTCTGCCACGAGCCGGTCCCGGAAATCGACAGCTTTCCCGGCCCGGCGATCTCAGCGCCGTTGAGCTCGAAACCGCTCTGCACGTCGACGACGGCCCCGGTAGCAAGGTTGAAGACCGCCTGATTGCCGTCGAACCACTCGACCACCCCGGTCCCGGAGATCGTGGAGAGACCGGTCACGGTGGCCCCGGTGCTCGCCTTTGCTCGCATCCTGAGTATTGCGCCGCTTTCGGCGCTCATCCTCGCACCATCTCCGATGGCGGTGACGGAGTTCATCTTGAGGATGCCGGAGCTGGCGTTGATCGTGCCGTGGTTCTCGATGTTGACGCTGGCGGTGAGCTCGACCTCGCCCGTGCCGTCGCGCCGTTCCATCACCCCGTTGTTGACGAACGTGCCTACCGAGGAAAAACCCGCGCCGTGGATGGTGGTGAAGCCGGTGCCTGGGTTGGTGAAGTACCAGTCGCCGTTGTTGATGATCGTGCCCTGGACGCCGCCGCCAGAGGAAAGCAAAAGCACATGGGTGCCGGGCTGGTCGACGGTGCCGTTGTTGGTGAGCGTTCCAGTCACGACCTTTGGCGAACTTCCGTTGGTGCCCAGGATGTTCAGCGTTGCAGCCCCGGCGACCTCCACGCTGGTGGCGATGGTGCCCCCCGTCCACGATCCGGAGCCGGTGATCGCCAGCGAGCCGGCCCCCGCGATCGTTCCGTGCAGGTCGAGGCCGTTGGTTTCCGAAGCGGCGCCGACGGTGAGAGTGGTGAGGCCCTGGATGTCGAGGGTGCCCTCGCTGACGAGCTGCCGTACCGATGCTGAGCTATCGATGGTCACGGTGACGCCACTCGGAATGCAGGCGTCGTCGCCTGCGGTGGGCACTCCGCCCGACCAGTTCGATCCGTCCGACCAGTTCCCGTCACCTATTGCTTCCCAGGTGACGGCTCCACCCGGGCATGAGATGACGGCCGGGGCCGGTGCGCCTCCGACGGGTACCAGTGCCGCGGCGGCGACGCCGAACGTGGCTGTGGCGCGAATGCCTGCGCCGGCGAGCACGGTCAATATCGATTTGAGACGTGGTGTGCGGTCGCGCGTGGTCAGGGAGAGCCGATGGATCTTCACGGGGTCCCCTACCGTCGGATCCGAATGCTAGGCGTAGCCTAGTGCGCGCGCTGCGTGGTGGCTAGGGATATTTTATCCGAGTGACTAGTCACGTACCAGCGCTGGCACCAAGGGTTCTGGGTCGTGTTCGCGTGACCAAAACGGCGCATGAACTAGGCGTAACTGGTGCAGGAATGACGGGTAACTAGTCACGTACGAGCAGCGGTATCAAGCGTTCGGCGTCGGTCAATGCGCCGTGGTTGCCGATCAAGCGATCGTCGGAGTACCGGTGCAATAGCAAGGTGTCGTCGTCGGCGATGAGCACCCCGTCGGGGGCGCGGGCGTCGAAAGACGCGTGGCGCGGTTCTGGTCCCCACCACGCTTCCATCTGTTTCAGCGGGATCCAGGTCGCCGGCAACGAGTCGGCGAGTGTGGCTCCGTCACCTTTGACGAACATCGCCCTGCCGTCGCCGTAGAAGACCCGATCGGCGTGATCGGCTTTCGGGATCTTCACCTGGCGCTCGAAGTCTGCGTGGCCGTGGTCTCCGGTGCCGACTACGACGACGTCGTCGGGAATCTGGTGCATGGCGTGGTGCCAGGCGTCGGCCACCGTCTCCAACGCCTGCCGATACTCGGTGGAGTCCTGCCCGTAGACGTGGGCGGCGAAATCGACATGTGGGAGGTAGGAAAAGATCAGCCGGCCCGGCTCTGCGGCGACCTGGGCGGTGGCTTCGACGACTTCCTCGGCGGTGTACGCCGGCTCGAACCGGCATCCCCGATACAGCGCGACCGACAGCGGGGTGCCGGAGAAATTGGCAGGCTGGATGGTGATCGGCTCCCGTCCCGCGGCAGCCAGCCGCTCCCACAGATTCGGGGTGGGGAGAAGGGTCTCAGTTTCGTATTCGATGGGATCTCCCCACAACGTGGTCCACTTGATCGTGTTCACCACCGCCCCCACCTCCGGCAGCCAGAGCTGGTAGCCGAGCAGACCGTGCTGGGCGGGGGGGAGACCGGTGGCGACCGTTGCCAGGCTCGTCGTCGTCGTCGCCGGGAAAATGGCATCGATGGTTGCCCGTTGCGACGTGGTGAGCGCGGCCGCAGCGGGATGGTTGAGCTGCATCGATCCGAGACCATCGAAGAGGAACAGGACGTAGCTGTCACCGATGGGGATCAGATCGCCCAGGTGGGGGTGGAGGCGCGGACTCGGGCTCGACCCGATGAGGCGATGTTCGAGCTCGGCGACGAGGTTGACCAGCGACCCACCGGAGTAGTCGGGAACGGTGATGGAAGGCATGGGGAGACCGTAACGGGCATCGCAGCTGCGAGCTGGGTCTGGTCGGCGCCTCAGTAACCAGTTCCCAGTTCCCAGTTCCCCGTTCCCGCAGTCCTGCTGGGAACTGGGAACTGGGAACTCCCATTGAATCGGGAGCGCGCGCGGGTGCGGTAGAATCGCCGCAGGCGAGGGGCCTACGGGCCAACCGAACTGCGAGAGGGCATCTGCGCGTGCGGAATGAGTATTTCGGAGACTACGTAACGGTCGCCGTTTTCTTGCTTGCGGGTGTGGGCCTCGTCGCCGGCGGCATCATGGCCGCTCGAGTCGTCGCCCCTTCCCGCCCCAACGTCCTCAAATCGACCGTATACGAATCGGGCATCGAGCCGACCGGTGGAGGGTGGAATCAGAGCCATATCCGCTATTACATCTTCGCCCTCTTGTTCCTGATCTTCGACGTTGAGGCGGTGTTTCTCTTCCCGTGGGCGGTCAGCCTCGATACTTTTGCCGAAGCCGGGCAGGGGGTGTTGATCTACTTCGAGATGGTCGCCTTTGTGCTGATCCTGTTGCTTGGCCTCATCTACGCCATCCGCAAGGGCGTGCTGCAATGGGAGTGATCGAGCGCTTTGGCGCACCAAAGCCTGTGTCGTGGCTGCTCAACTGGTCCCGTAAGTACTCGCTGTGGTACTTCCAATTCGGGCTCGCCTGTTGCGCGATCGAGGTGATGGCCGTTTCCAGCCCTCGCTACGACTTCATGCGTTTCGGCATCGTGCCGCTCCCCGCCTCGCCTCGCCAGTCCGACCTGATGGTCGTCGCCGGGACCGTCACCGACAAGATGGCGCCGGCGATCAAGCGTCTCTACGAGCAGATGCCGGATCCCAAGTACGTCATCTCGATGGGGTCGTGCTCCAACACCGGCGGGCCGTACTGGGATTCTTATTCGGTTACCAAAGGGGTCGATCAGATTATCCCCGTCGACGTCTACGTCCCGGGATGCCCGCCACGTCCCGAAGCGCTGCTCGAGGGCATCATCCTGCTTCAACAGCAGATCGCGAATGAAGATGTCCAAGAGAAATGGAGCCGGGTTGACCGCCAACCAGCCTGAACCCACGGTCACACGGGAAGAGTGGGCCGAAGGCGTCGCCGATCGCCTCGGTGGCGAAGCCGTTGTCGAATTTGACACGGCGCGTATCTACGTCGATCGAGAGAAATGGCTGTCCACGATTCGACGCGCTAGAGATGAGGAGGGCCTCAACTTCTTTTCCTGGCTCACCGGCATCGACTGGTCCAAGGAAGTCGAGGTCGGCGAGGGTGTCGAGGACGTCGATGGTCTCGACGAGCGGTTTGAGGTGATGTGCCGCTTGTCGTCGGTCGAGAATTCCGACGCCGCCCACTTCGTAGCGCGGCTCCCCAAGGACGACGCGGTGATCGACTCACTGGTCCCCTTGTTCGGCGGTGCCGAATGGCACGAACGCGAAGCCCACGACATGTTCGGTATCGACTTTCGCGGCAACCCGAACCTGGTGAATCTCTATCTCCCGGACGCGTTCGTCGGTCACCCGCTGCTCAAATCCTTCCCTCTGCTGACCCGAGAGGTGAAGCCGTGGCCCGGTGACGTCGACGTCGAGGGCATGCCGGGAGACGATGAGGAACCAGGGGCGGAAACGTGACGGCTTCTCCCGCGGGACGAGTTCCCAGTTCCCAGTTCCCAGTTCCCAGCCAAACCGGGGTGCCGGATCCTGGACTCTGCGCTTTTGACTCTTGTGTTACCGGCGACCGGCGACCGGCGATCGGCGACTCTCTTGCCGGAGGCCGGAGACCGGAGACCGGAGACCCTCTATGACCGACAGGGACATCGCCATGAGGCACCGCTCCGAGGTGGCGGTCTCGGTGGAGCTGGAGACCCCTGGGATGACGCTCAACATTGGGCCCCAGCATCCATCGACCCACGGGGTGCTCCGCCTGATCGCCAACGTCGACGGCGAGCGGATCATATCGGTCCAGCCGGTCATCGGCTATATGCACCGCGGGTACGAGAAGCTGTCGGAGGTCCGCACCTACGTCCAGATCACCACCCTGGTCAACCGCATCGACTGGGTGGCGGGGTTTGCCAGCGAAGTGCCGTACATCGTGGCCGTTGAACGGTTGATGGGGGTGGAGCCGCCTGAGCGCGCCCAGTGGATCAGGCTCATCCTCAGCGAGTTGGCCCGGATCGCCTCGCACCTGGTGTTCATGTCCTCCTATCCTCTGGAATTGGGCGCGATCACGCCCTTGTTCCACGCACTGAGAGACCGCGAACGGGTGCTCGAGCTCATCGAAGGGGTTACCGGTGGTCGGTTCCATCCCAATTTCAACCGGGTGGGTGGCGTCAAGCCGGCGGCGGGCGCAGGAAAACAGCAGCGAGGCGTCTCCCAGGACATCCCGGCCGGGTGGTTCGCTCAGACCCAGTCCACGATGGAGCGGATATTCGGCATGTGCGACGACCTCGACACACTCGTCGTCGGCAACGAGCTGTTCAAGGCGCGTACGGTAGGGGTCGGCATCATCCCCGCCGACAGGGCCATCGAATACGGCTTGTCCGGACCCAACCTTCGCGCCTCCGGCGTGCCGTACGATCTCCGCAAGGTGGAGCCCCACCTTCCGTACCCCGAGGTCGAGTTCAACGTCATCAGCGCCGAGAGTGGTGACTGCCATGATCGGTATGTGGTGCGCCTCAACGAGATCCGCGAGGCGGCGAAGATCGTGCTCCAGGCGGTGGACAAGATTCCGTCCGGGCCGTTGGTCGCCAAGGTGCCCCGGCTGATCAAGGTCCCCAAGGGACAGACCTATGTGCGTGGCGAGAACCCAAAGGGTGAGTTCGGCTACTACATCATCTCCGAGGGCGGTCAGAAGCCGTACCGAATGAAGATCCGATCGACGTCCTTCTCCAACCTGTCGATCCTCCCCTGGATACTCGAGGGTCAGCTCATTCCCGACCTGGTGGCAGTCATGGGCAGCCTCGACTTCGTCCTCGGAGACGTGGACCGATGAGAAGAGTCATCAGTCGCCGGTTGCCGGTCGCCAGCCAGAAACGAGTCAAAGGGGCAGAGTCCAGAATCCAGATTCATCGGGGTTCAACTGGGAACTGGGAACTGGGAACTGGGAACTGGGAACGACGGCGCTCTGTGGGAAGTGGCGTTGATCTAACCACCTGCAAACCTCCAAGGAAGGTTCGCATTTGACCTCCGGCTTCTTCTGGCTCGACACCTTCGTCAAGGTCGCAATCGCGCTCGGTTTCATGTTGGGCCTCGCCCTTCCCGTGATCTACGCCGAGCTGAAGATCATGGCCCATATGCAGAACCGCGTCGGCCCGTATTATGCGGGGGGACGATGGGGGTGGGCTCAGCCCATCGCCGACGGGTTGAAGTTCGTGCAGAAGGAGGACCTGGTCCCCGCGGACGCCGACGCTCCCGTGTTCAAGACCGCCCCATACGTGGTGATCATGGCAACGATTGCCATTTTTGTGGTGATCCCGCTCGGCCCCGACCTCGTGGCACGGGACCTCGACCTCGGCGCCTTCTACCTGCTGGCAATTTCCTCGATCGGCACCCTCGGCGTCTTGATGGCTGGCTGGTCATCGGCCAACAAGTACTCGCTGATGGGTGGCTTGCGTGCTGCCGCTCAGCTCATCGCCTACGAGCTGCCGCTCCTGCTCGCCGTCCTGGCCGTCGTCGTCCAGGCCGGGACGATGTCGCTCACCGGGATCGTCGAGGCGCAAAGTGCGGCGATCACGATCGGGCCCATTTCGGTCAGCCTCCCGTTCATCCTCACCGGCCAGATCATCAGCTTCGTCATATTCGTCATTGCCATGGTGGCCGAGCTGTCACGCATCCCGTTCGACATGCCGATTGCGGAATCGGAGTTGACGATGGGGTACCTCACCGAGTATTCGTCGGTGCGTTTCTCCATGTTCTTTCTCGCCGAGTACGCCTCGCTGATAGCGCTCTCTATGGTGGTTGCCACCCTGTTCCTCGGTGGCTACTTCGTGCCACTAGTGCCAGAGGCTTGGCTCAACCTGGTCGGGCCCATGGTCGTTCTCGGCAAGGCAGCCCTCATCGTGTTCTTCGTGCTGTGGATCCGCTCGACCTTCCCGCGGTTGCGGGAAGACCAGCTGCAGAACCTGGCGTGGCGATGGCTGATTCCGATCTCGCTGGTCAACATCCTGGTCATCTCGTTCTTCGCGGTGGCCATATGACCTCCAAGGACACGCCCAAGGACACCCCCAAGGACACTTCCAAAAACATCCGGTTCCCGTTCCCTGGTCTGTTCAAGGGCCTCGGGCTGACCGGCAAGTACCTGTTCAAGAAGCCGGCGACCGTGATGTACCCCGACGAGAAGGAAATCCCGGTTCCGCGGTCCCGCGGGGTGATCGCCCTCGACACCGAGGCGTGCACGGTGTGCATGGTGTGCTCACGCGCATGCCCCGACTGGTGTATCTACATCGAAGGGCACAAAGAGGAGCAGCAGCCGGAGGAGCCGGGCGGCAAGGTCAAGGTCCGCGCCGAGCTGGATCGCTTCGACATCGACTACGGGCTGTGTATGTACTGCGGCATTTGCGTCGATGTGTGCCCGTTCGATGCGCTGTTCTGGAGCCCCGAGTACGAGTACAGCGAGCATGAGGTCGTTGATCTGCTGCACGACAAGGACCGGTTGACCGATTGGCTCGGCACCGTACCCGATCCGCCCCCGCTGGAACCGTCATGACGATCGGCGACTGGCTGACCGAGAGCGCCAATTGGGCCTTCCTGTTTCTCGCCATCCCCACCTTTGTGGCGTCGGTGATGGTGGTGTCATCCAGGAACGTGGTGCGCGCCGTGCTCTACCTCGTGATTGCCCTCGGCGGATCGGCGGCACTGTTTCTGATGCTCGGGGCCGAGTTCGTCGGCTGGACGGTCGTGCTCGTCTACATCGGAGCCGTGATCATTCTCTTCCTCATCGGAATCATGATCACGCGGGCGCCGCTGACCAAGAGCGTCGACCTCAGCCACCCGATCAGCGCCAAGGCACCGGCTGCGCTGCTGTCGGTGCTGCTGTTCGGTGTGGTGGCGTGGGCGGTCGTCGAGTCGTTTGGCCTCGAAACCATCCCGCTTCCGGAGGAAGCGACGAGGACGGGGGAGATCGGGCTGTCGATCTTCACCTCGTGGGTGATCCCGTTCGAGGTCGTCTCGTTTGTGCTCCTCGCTGCCTTGATCGGGGGCATCGTCCTTGCCCGAAAA
The DNA here is from genome assembly GCA_022566415.1 of Acidobacteriota bacterium. Taxonomy (GTDB): domain Bacteria; phylum Actinomycetota; class Acidimicrobiia; order Spongiisociales; family UBA5794; genus JACZST01. The sequence continues at coordinate 5,648 of JADFIY010000045.1, read as the reverse complement.
GATGAACCGGCGGAGGTGCCATGATGACCATCATCCAGTGGATCCTCCTCGGAGCGGCACTGTTCTCCGTCGGCCTGTACGGGGTGTTGACCAGGCGCAACGCGGTGCTGGTCCTGGCCTCGGTCGAGATCATGCTGGCCGCGGTCAACATCAACCTCGTCGCCTTTGACACCTACCTCTCCGACCCGGCGTACACCGGCCAGATCTTCGCCCTGTTCGTCATCGCCCTCGCCGCCGCCGAGGTCGGGGTCGGGATCGCCATCATCTTGATGATCTTCAGGAACCGCCACTCCGTCGATGTCGACGAGCTCGACCTGATGAGGTACTGATGCCGGCCGCAGTCGCGCAGCTCAGCAGAGTCGCCGTATTCCTCCAGGAACACGGCGACTCTGCTGAGCTAGCCCAAGCGGGCGACGGTGGAGGCCTGGCCGCCTATGCGTGGCTGATCCCCGTGGTCCCCATGGTCGTTGCCTTCCTCATCCTGTTCTTTGGCAAGTACTCGCCGTGGAAGGGATGGGGCATGGCCACCGCCGCCCTCGGCTTCGTCGCCGTGTACGGAACGGTGCTCGCAGTGGCCAACCTGAGGGACGGCATCGTCGCCGAGTTCTCGGTCAACGTCGGCGACATCGGCACCTTTGCCATCGAGTGGGGTTGGGTCGTCGACGGGTTGTCGATCCTGATGTTCTTCCTCGTTGGCGTCGTCGGCTTGCTGGTCTTCGTGTACGCCAACGCGTACATGAAGGGCGACGCCCGGTACACGTGGTTCTTCGCCTCGTTCACCCTGTTCGCCGGCGGCATGCTGGTGCTGGTCTCCGCTCCCAACTTCATCCAACTTATCGTCGGCTGGGAGCTCGTCGGAGTTTCCTCCTACCTGCTCATCGGGCACTACTGGGAGGACATGGACAATATCGACGCTGCCAACAAGGCGTTCATGACCAACAAGGTGGCCGACGCCGCCCTGTTCATCGGGGCGATCATCATGTCGCTGTCGGCGGGATCGTTCCAGTTCAGCGAGATCTTCACCCGGATGATCGAGGGGCAGACGACGCTGGGCCAGTTCGGCTTCTGGGCCGGGTTGGCGATCTTTATCGGCGCCATGGGCAAGAGCGCCCAGTTCCCTTTCCACGTGTGGCTTCCCGATGCCATGGCCGGGCCTACCCCGGTGTCGGCGCTCATGCATGCTGCGACGATGGTCACCGCCGGCGTGTATCTGATCGCCAGACTGTTCCCCTTCTATCAGCTCCCCGAGTTCTCCGGGTCGGTGAGCACCATCATCGTCATCATTGGCGCCATCACCCTGTTGTCCATGGGACTGCTCGCCATCGTTCAGGACGACATTAAGCGGGTGCTTGCCTACTCGACGGTCAGCCAGCTTGGCTACATGGTTGCCGCCCTGGGCGTCGGGGCGTACACCGCGGGGCTCTTCCACCTCTTTACCCATGCCTTCTTCAAGGCCCTGCTCTTCCTCGGCGCCGGATCGATCATCCACGCCGTTCATTCCAACAACATGTCGGACATGGGAGGCCTGCGCAAGTACATGCCGGCAACGTTCTGGACGTTCCTCGTCGGTACCGCAGCCCTGGTCGGCATCTTCCCGTTCGCAGGCTTCTGGTCAAAGGACGAGATCATTTCCTCCGCCTTCTTCAACGCAACCAACAACCCGGAGTTTGCCGTGTGGTTCATGGTCGTGCTCTCGATCCTGGGTGCGTTCATCACCGCCTTCTACATGGCGAGGGTGGTGTCCTTGACCTTCTTCGGTACCTACCTGGGCGATGCCAAGCCGCATGAATCACCTGCGGTCATGGTCGTCCCGATGGTGGCGTTGGCTGTGGGAGCGGCAACCGCGGGTCTCCTGAACATTCCCGGCCTCACCGAAGTGGTCACCGACTGGGTGACCACAAGGGCGTTCCCGATCGTGGAGCACCATTTCGCCCAGCCGGAGTATTTCCTCATCGCCATCGTCACTCCCGTGGTTCTGCTCGGGCTGTTCATCGGCTGGAGATTGTTCGGACCAAGCTCGGAGCTCCACTACACCGGCACCGGCGGCGAGGCGGTCGACGTGTCCGCCCCGCAGCGGAAGGTCGCCGTCGAGCGGGACACGTTCCGGATCCCGGTGCTGTACCCGGTGTTGGAGAACAAGTATTACATCGACGACCTCTACATGAACGGGCTCGTCCGCCCCACGATGGGCCCGATCGCCGATGCCACCCTCTGGGTCGACATGAACGTGGTCGATGCGGTGCCGAACCTCGGCGCCGGTGTCGCAAGATATGCCGCCGCCGCGGTCGCGGTCATCGACGACAACGCCGTCGACGGTTTCTACAACGTGACCGGCGCCACCACCGGGGCGACCGGCAGCTTCCTCAGACAGTTGTTCCCGGGTCGGGTCCAGCAGTACGTGGCGTTGAGTTTCGCCGGCGTAGTCATCTTTGCCGCGTTGTTCGTCATCTTCTAGGAGGAGCGGTACATGCAAGAGTTGTTCGATAGCGGCTGGGGTCTGAGCCTCATCGTGTTCCTGCCGCTCGTCGGTGCCCTCGTGCTGGCGTTGATCCCGCGCCGATTCGAAGCGGGGATCAAGTGGACGGCTCTCGTCACCACCGGGGTGACGCTTGTCCTGGCGGGGATCATGGTGTCGCTGTTCGACTTCAGCGCCACCCAAGAGTTCCAGTTCGGCGTCGACGTGGAGTGGATCGAGACCATCAACGCCAACTTCCACATTGCGGTCGACGGTATCTCGCTGCCGCTGGTCGTCCTGTCCACGCTGATCATGTTCCTCAGCGTCATCTACTCGTGGGACCACTGGCCGGAGCCGCACAACCCGAAGCTGTTGATGGTGCTGGCCATGGTCCTCGCCACCGGGATGGTCGGGACCTTCCTCGCCCTCGACCTGATCCTGTTCTTCGTGTTCTTCGAGGTCGTGCTGCTGCCGATGTACTTCATGATCGGCATCTGGGGCGACACCGGGATTCGCAAGGTGCCTGTGGTGAACTGGGAGATCGAGATGCGTCTCTACGCCTCGATCAAGTTCTTCCTGTTCACCCTCGCCGGGTCGGCGTTCATGCTTCTCGGGTTCCTTGCCCTGTACTTCGCCTCCGGTGACCACGGCGAGCGAACCTTCGACATCCTCGAGCTCACCGCGCTCGGAACCGCCGGTGCCTTCGTCGGGACGTTCGCCTTCTGGGTGTTCGCCGCCATCTTCGCCGGGTTCGCGGTCAAGGTGCCGATGTGGCCGCTGCACACCTGGCTGCCGGATGCCCACACCGCCGCTCCCACCATCGGCTCGGTCATCCTGGCGGCGGTCCTCCTGAAACTCGGCACCTACGGGTTCATCCGGATTGCTATCCCGATCCTGCCTGACGAGGCACGGAACTGGGCGTGGTTCATCGGCGTGCTCGCCGTGATCGGCATCATCTACGGCTCGCTTGCTTGTCTCGCCCAGACCGACGTCAAGCGCCTCATTGCCTACTCGTCGGTGGGACACATGGGCTTCATCATGCTCGGTGTCGCCACCCTGACCACCATCGGGATCAACGCCGCCATCATCGGCATGGTCGCCCACGGTCTGATCACCGGTCTTCTGTTCTTCCTCGCCGGGTCGATGGCACACCGCTACCACACCAGAGAGATGCCCCGGATGGGCGGACAGATGACGCTGATGCCGCAAATGGGTGTGCTGCTGGGCCTTGCGGCGATGGCGTCGCTCGGGCTCCCCGCCCTGGCCGGGTTCTGGGGGGAGTTCATGTCGCTGCTGGCGTCGTTCAACCCGCTGCCCGGTCTCAGCAACAGTCTGTTCCGTACCCTGATGGTGATCGCCTCCGTCGGTACGGTGCTCACCGCCGGATACATGCTGTGGATGCTGCGCAGCATCAACTTCGGGAAACCCTCCGGCGAGTGGGTGAGCGCACAGCTGAAGGATGTCGGCACCTACGAGTGGATCGCCTGGGCGCCGCTGGTCATCCTCATCATCGCCATCGGCCTGTACCCGAAGATCGTGTTCGGGGCCACCAACGACGCCGTCATCAACCTGGTAGCGAGTGCCTTCGGAGGCGGATGAGTTGATCGACTACCACGCCATCCTCCCCGAGATCATCTTGGCGTTGACGGTGCTCGCCGTCCTCGTCACCGACCTGGTGACAAAGGACAAGTACTACGCGGCGGTCGTCGGCATGGCCGGGTTGTTTGCGACGATGATTCCGCTGTTGACGCTGGCGTTGTGCGACGACCTGGCCGGGTGTTCGGGAGAGCTGCCGAGGGTTCTCTTCGGTGGCTCGTATGTGGTCGATCAGTACGCAGTGGTGCTCAAGGCGGTGTTCGTCTTCGCCGTGTTCATAGCCCTGCTGTTGGCGGTCGCCTATCTCGAGTCCGACCGCTACTACGAGGGCGAGTTCTACTTTCTGCTACTCGCCGCCGCCCTCGGTGGTGTGGTGATGAGCTCGTCACGCGACTTCCTGACGCTGATCATCGGCCTCGAGTTGGTCTCCGGGCCCGGCTTCCTCCTCGCCGGCTGGCGCAAGGGCGACGAACGGTCCAATGAGGCCGCGCTCAAGTTCTTCATCATCGGGGTCACCGGTTTGGCGCTGCTGCTGATGGGGGTGAGCCTGGTGTATGGCATCACCGGGACCCAGCTGTTCGCCGAACTGGCGGCGACGCCGCAGGCAATCGTGGATGAACCGGTGTTCGCCCTCGGCCTGCTCTTCGTGCTGCTCGGCTTCACGTTCAAGATCTCGGCGGTCCCCTTCCACGTGTGGACCCCGGACGTGTATGAGGGGGCGCCGACGCCGGTGGGCGCCTGGCTGTCTGTTGGCTCCAAGACGGCGGGTTTCGTCGGGTTGCTGACCGTGTGCTACCTGGCCTTCCCGCAGGTGTCCAACTTGTGGGGCCCGGCGCTCTGGCTGGCGGCGATCTTGTCGATGACGGTCGGCAACTTCGTTGCGATCCAGCAGACCAACGTGGTTCGCCTGCTCGGGTACTCGTCGATCGCCCAGGCAGGGTTCATTCTCGCCCCGTTTGGAGCCGCTGCCGCCGCTGGTGCCGACCTGCAACAGGCGTTCGCCGCCAGCGTGACCTATCTCGTGATCTATGCGGTGATGAACCTCGGCGCCTTCGGGGTCGTGATCGCCGTCGGCACCCGGTTGAAGACCTATGAGCTCGCCGATTGGTCGGGCATGTACCGGTGGTCGGCGGGGCTGGCGATCCTGGTCGGCGCCTTCTTCCTTTCGCTTGCCGGGATCCCGCCCCTCGCCGGCTGGTTCGCCAAGCTTGCCATGTTCTCGGCAACGATCGCCGTCGGCGACATCTGGGGGTATTCGATCGCCGTCGTCGCCGCCCTCAACACGGTGGTGGCACTCGTGTACTACACCAAGGTGGTCAAGACCGCATTCTTCGACCCTGTGCCCGACACGATCGACGTGGCCGCCCTGGAGGGTATGGATGTTGCCCCGCCGATGCAGCTGGCCCTTGGCATAACCGCCGTTCTCGTCCTTGTGCTCGGTGTCTTCCCCGGCCTGGTCTCCACCCTCGCCCAGTACTCGTCAGAAGTGGTCACCGCCGCCGGCCTGTAAGGGCCCCAACCCTCCCCACCCGTTCTTGCGTAAGAGACCGCACATAAGAGCGGTTTCCTACGCAGGAAGCACCACGGCGTACGCTTC
>JADFIY010000227.1 GCA_022566415.1 Acidobacteriota bacterium | reverse complement strand
GCAACCAAGTTCCTGACACCGGTGATCCTCCTCTCCGACGGATACATCGCCAACTCATCCGAGCCGTGGCTGCTGCCCGATGTCGACACCCTGCCCGAGTTCCCTGTGACGTTTGCCACCGAGCCGAACGAAGGAGACGCGTTCCTCCCATACGTCAGGGACGAGGAGACCCTGGCCCGGCCATGGGCGGTTCCAGGCACCCCCGGTCTCCAACACCGGATCGGCGGTCTGGAGAAGAAGAACCGAACCGGGAATGTGGACTATGTGGCGGAAAACCACGCGCTGATGACCGAGTTGCGGGCTCGCAAGATCGACGCAATCGCCCGCGACATCCCGCCGCAGGAGATCTACGGCGACACCGAGGCCAGACTTCTCGTGCTGGGATGGGGCTCGACGTTCGGAGCCATCCGTGCCGCGACGATGCGCACCCGCGACGACGGGCTCGAGGTCGCCCATGCCCAGCTCAAGTACCTGAACCCGTTCCCACCCAACCTCGCCGAGGTGTTGGATGGCAGGGACAAGATCCTCATCCCCGAGTTGAACTCGGGCCACCTCGCCAAGCTGATTCGCGCCGAGTTCCTCGTTGAGATCGAGAGCTTCGGCAAGGTCGAGGGCGACCCGTTCAAGGCCGTCGAGATCGAAGACAAGATTCGACTGCTCCGAAAGGAGATATCGTCATGACCGCCGATCTCGAGCTGACAAGGGCCGACTTCCAGACCGACCAAGAAGTGCGCTGGTGCCCCGGGTGCGGCGATTACACGATCCTCGCCTCGGTACAGAACTTCCTGGCCGAGCTCGGTGTCGAGCCGGAGAAGCACGTCTTCATCTCCGGCATCGGATGCGCCAGCCGCTTCCCGTACTACATGAACACCTATGGGATGCACTCGATCCACGGAAGGGCGCCCGCAATCGCCACCGGTGTCGCCGTCGCCAATCCCGACCTGCATGTATGGGTGATCGTCGGGGACGGCGACGGGTTGTCCATCGGCGGAAATCACCTGATCCATACGCTGCGGCGCAACGTGAACCTGAAGATCTTGATGTTCAACAACCAGATCTACGGCCTCACCAAGGGTCAATACTCACCGACCTCTGAGCAGGGGAAGCGGACGAAGTCGTCGCCGATGGGCTCGCTCGACTACCCGTTCAACCCGGTGAGCCTCGCCCTTGGCGCGGAAGCGACGTTCGTGGCCAGGACGATCGACATGGACCGCAAGCACACGACGTCGATCCTGGAGGCGGCGGCCGATCACATAGGCACGGCATTCGTCGAGATCTACCAGAACTGCAACGTCTTCAACGACAAGGCGTTCGAAGAGCTGACCGGGAAAGAAACGCGCGATGAGAATCGGATCTACCTCGAGCACGGCAAACCGATCCTATTCGGACCGAACGACGAGTACGGCGTCACCCTTGGCCCGCGTGGCGCCGAAGTCGTGGCCGTTGCCGCCGCCGGGATGGACACGATCCACGTCCACAACATGGAGGACCCCGACCCTGGGGTGGCGTTTGCGTTGAGCCGCATTTCTCATGGCCCGCACGGCCCGACACCGATCGGGATTTTCCGCAAGGTGCAGCGCCCTGCCTATGACAATCTGATGACCCAACAGATCGCAGACGCCAAGGAGCAGAAGGGCGAAGGCAACCTGGCCGATTTGTTGCGCCGGGGCGGTTCCTGGGTCGTCGAGTAGGTCGCTCTCGACTCACCGTTTAGATGGCGCACCGGTCCGTTCGGCGCAGTCGCAGAGGCCTGGCTCGAGGCGGTACATGAACACCGAGGCGCTGACCGAGTTCACAACCGAGGGGCTGGCGGCGGTCGCCGATCCCGAGAAGGCAGCACCGATGGCCGCCTACATGAAGACCGACCAACCGTTCTACGGTGTCCAGAAGGCCGGGCGAACACTCATCTATGGCGAGATCATCGAGCGGTTTCCACCGCGAGACCGCGCCGAGTACAAGGAAGCGGTGCTTGCCCTATGGGGGCAGCCCCACCGCGAACAGCAATATCTCGCTCTGGACTACGCCAAAGCGTTCCCGCAGTACGTGACGCTGTCCAGCGTGCCTCTCTACCGCCGCCTGATCGTCGATGGTGCGTGGTGGGATCTCGTCGACGACATCGCCGTCAAGCTCGTCGGCAGCGTCCTGTTCAACCAAAGGAAACGGACGACGCCGAAGGTCCGAGCCTGGATCGACCACAAGAACTTGTGGCTGCGACGGACCGCCATCATCGCCCAGATCGGTCACAAGGCCGACACCGACGAGACGCTGCTCTTCGATGCCTGCGCGGCGCGACTCCACGAATCCGAGTTCTTCATCAGCAAGGTTGGGCACTCCGGGAGTACGCCAAGACCAAACCAGACGAAGTCCGTGCCTTCGCCGTCGACAATCGCGACGACATGTCCGGGCTGTCGTTCCGCGAGGCCACGAAGCACCTCGACCTCTGATACCTTGCCGCCATGGACGACGAGATGCGCGCTGCCTGGGATGCCCGCTACGCCGATCAGGATGACGTGTGGGGATCCGACGCCAATCGGTTCCTGGTCGAGATCGCCGCCGATCTCCCCGCGGGCAGGGCGCTGGATCTGGGTAGCGGGCAGGGCAGGAACGCCTTCTGGTTGGCCGGCAGGGGTCACGTGGTCACCGGGCTGGAGTTGTCCCCGGTTGCCGTCGACCAGGCGACAGCGGTCGCCGAGGAACACGGCCTCGATGCCACTTTCGAGGCCGTGGACCTGACTACCTGGAATCCAGACGGCGAGGAGTGGGATCTGGTGGTGCTGGCCTACCTCCAGCTTCCAGCGGAGACCCGCAGGCCGATTCACGCCGTCGCTGCCACAGCTGTTGCTCCTGGAGGGCGGCTGATCGTCATCGCCCACCATCGAGACAATCTGGATCACGGTATTGGTGGACCCCCGTACCCCGAGGTCCTCTTCACCGAGGACGAGCTCGCCGAGGATTTCGCCGCGCTCGACATCGAACGAAATGAGCGAGTGCTGCGTCCCACCGACGATGGCGACGCCATCGATGTGGTGCTAGTGGCCTCCCGACCTTCGTCCTGAGGTGAGCGGTCGCGCTGGGTGTCAACGCTGGGTTGCGACACTTGTGAATATGTGGTTCGTTTCCTCCCCTCTTGGAGGAGGTGGCA
>JADFIY010000044.1 GCA_022566415.1 Acidobacteriota bacterium | reverse complement strand
CGCTCTCGATCAACACAGCTCACGCCCAACGCCCTCGCCCTCTCCTTCGCCTTCGCCCTCTCCTTCGCCTTCGCCTTCGCCTTCGCCTTCGCCTTCGCCTTCGCCTTCGCCTTCGCCTTCGCCTTCGCCTTCGCCTTCGCCTTCGCCTTCGCCCTCTCCTTCGCCCCCACTGTCGTAGACGCCGACCGTCAGTGTCACGGTTCCTCCCACCGGAACCCACTGTCCGGCTCCCGGCTCTGCCTCGATGACGATGTCGTGTGCTGCCGGATCCGTGACCGGGACCTCGAGGCGAATGACCACGAAGCCGAGCTCGGCGAGGGTGGCCAGGGCCTCACCATAGGCCCGGCCTGCTACCGAGGGGATCTGGATCGGGCAGTTGACCGGCTCCCCGCTGACCATGCAGCGGTGCACGGTGATCTCTTCGTTCTGCGCGCTGTATCGCCAAAAGAAGGGCTCCCGCATCACTGTCCCGTCGGGATAGGAGAGGACTCTCGTCGAGGTCACGGTGAACCCGTCCCTGCCGCTGACCGTCCGTCTCTCCTGGCCGGGGGCGAGATCGAAGAATTCCCCGTCGCCGGACTCGACGTCCGCGACGTAGACCGTCCCGTACTCCGTGACGTTGCCGCGTTCCGACAGCTCGGCGTCACAGGAAAGGCCGCCGTTATTGCCATAGATGCGCACCGTGATCGTGCTGTTGGTGTACGACGTCTTGACCACGAAGGGTGCCTCTGAGTGGTTGCCGATCTTCACATCGGGGTTGGGGAAGCCGAGGGTGGCTTCCCGGCCCTCGGGGTAGCGGGTGAAGTACAGCGAATGCGGCCGATGCTCGACGTCCTCGTAGCAGGCGAAGAACCCTGCGTTGTACATCGTGGTGGCGAACTGGCTGACCCCGCCTCCGATGTTTGCCGGGTGCCCCTCGCAGATGATGGCGCCGGCGACGATGGCGCAGTCTTCTAGATACCCCTTTTCCTCGGTGCGTTGACCGGCGAGCTCGTTGATCGAGAACACCTCACCGGGGAGAGTGACGGCGTTGTCGACGGCGTCTGCGATGAGATGGATGTTGTGCACCCGGTTTGTGCCGGGAGTGTTGGTCGTGAACTTGCTCACCAGGTGTAGCGGCCCGTACGCCTCGGCGTCCGCTGTAGAGAAAGATGGCGGATCAGCGTCGGCCACGGGAAACGGCCCCGTACCCGACCCAAGCCCTGCGGCGAGCAATGCGTCGGCGACGCCTGCAGCGTCGAGTTTCGTTCCCAACCGGGATGGGACGATCCTCACCGTGTCCGTTTCGATGTTCACGGCATATGACGCCTCCACCGGGGGGAGTTCGAATGACGCGCGATGCGGGTCGAGGAGCTCGATGATCACGTCCTGGTCAAGGGTGACGACAATCTCCGCCGGCGAGTCGTGAACCTCGGTGCCGATGGCTCTGGCGATGTCCACAGCCAGGAACGTCACCGAGAACTTGATTTCGCCGTTGGTCAGGGTGACATCCGAGTCGATCGCCCTGCGAACCAGGGCAGCGGCAGCATCGACGTCGGAGTCGGTGATAACGGGGACCGAGGACACCACAGGGAGAACCGTCAGCGTCCGATCCAGGGTGGTGACGGTGTCGAACAGCAGCGCCGCGCTGAGGGACTCGTCCAGCTTCTGGCCGGCTTTGGGATATTGAGAGACCACCTCGCCGTCGACCACTTCGACCGAGCCTTCGAACGCCGGATTGGCGATTGCCGAGGTTTCCCAGGCGCTGAGCAGGTCGTCCACTGCCTCGTCGTCGACGGTGGCCGGCAGGGGAATGACGATCGGGTCAGAAAACCCCCCCAGCCATGACCAGAAACGAGAGAACAAACCGCCGTCGCGTCGTTGCGCCATTGCTTCCGTTACGGCCGCCACCTCGTCGATCTCGAGGTTGGTCGAGGAGGGCTCGAGCTGGAAGGTCGTCTGGCTGACCTTGAACTCTGCCGGCGTGGTTCTCAGCTCGTGCTCATAGGCCTGCAGGGTGAGGATGGCGTCGTCGTAGGAGAGGCCACTGACATCGACCTCACCGACGCTGATATTGCGCGTGATCTCGCCGTCGGCGACCGACTCGTCGACCCAGAACACTCCGACGGGAAGGAGGAGGAGGGCGATCGGCACCAGGGTAAAAAGGGCGACGCGTGGCTTCAGGGGACAGCTCCAGGAGCGGGTGGTTCGGCAGTCAGGGTACCGGGAGGGGCTGGTAAGGAGTCGCGAGTCGCCAGTCGCAAGTCGCCAGTCGCGAGTCGCAACTTGTCAGTTGTCACTCGCCGACGGTGAGGCTGATGGTGGTACCAGCCGGTTGGAAGCCGCCGGGTGATGCGGAGATGACCTTGCCAACGTTGTTTTCGTCCGGTACGTAGCTCACCCTCCACAAGAACCCTGCGGCGTCCAATGCTGCGGTCGCCAATCCGACGTCAAGTCCAGCTACGCCGGGCACCTGGATCGGGCACTCGATGCTGCTCAGGTCGCACGGGTGCTTTTCGATCTTGCGTACGGCTCCTCTGTAATGGTGGGTGTACGGCTCACGAATCACCGTCCCGTCTGGCATGGTCATCACTCTGGTCACGGTGACGCTGAACCCGCTCGATCCCTTGCTGACGACCTTCTCGGTGCCAGGGTCGATGTCAGGGTTGGCCTCGTACACCACCCGTGCGCTGGAGTTACTGAAGCGGTCGCTCTTCTCCGCGGTGCACACCCGACCGCCATTGTTGCCATAGAACTTGACGGTGATGGTGCGGTTCCCGTCGTATGTGTTTCTGATGATCACCGGCGCCTCGGTGTCGTTGCCGAAGCGCACATCGGGGGCGGGGAATCCGAGCGTTGCCTCGCGACCCTCCGGATAGCGCGAAATGGCCAGGCTGTGCGGCGTGTGATCGAGGTCGGCGTAACACCCGAAGAAGATGGCGTTGTAGATCGTCGTCCCGTATTGGCTGACCCCGCCGCCGATGTTGGCAGGTTGGTCGCAGCAGATGACCTCGCCCTTGATGATGGCGCCGTCGCGCAGGTATCCCTTCTCCTCGGTCCGTTGTCCGATGAAGTCGTTGATCGAGAACTCCTCCCCCGGCCACACCACGTAGCCGTCGATGGTGTCGGCCATGAGGTGGATGTTGAACACCCGGTTGACCCCCGGCGTGTTGGTGGTGAATTCCGAGACGAGCCCAAGAGGACCGAACGCTTTGCCTTCCTCGGTCGAGTACTCGGGTTCCACTCCTTCCATGTAGGGGAGCGGGCGAGCGAAGCCGGTCATGGCCGCCAGCAGCAGGGCATTGGTGGCAGCCTGGGGATCGACCGTCTTTCCATTCTGCGACGGGATGATCGAAACGTTGTCGGTCTCGATATCGATGTCGAACGAGACGTTCACTGGAGGGACGTCGAGTTCCTCGCGTTGGGCGGCCAGGTATCCTGCCACTACGTCCTCGCTCAGCGACAGCTCGATGGTGGCGTCCGAGCTATGCACGATGTCGACTCGCACCGCGTTGGCGAGCTGGGCTCGGGTGAGGAGGAACCTGACGTTGCGGGCGATGTCGATAAGGACCGGCGGCTGCGACAACATCCGGTTGATGGTTGCGACCGTGTCGTCGATGTCCGCCTCGGTGAGGGTCGGTGTCGACTCGGCAAGCGCCAGCTCCGCGGCCGACCGGTCGGACAAGGCCAGCTGGGTGGCGATGACCTGCCGGGCAGCGGTCCGGTCGATGGCCACCCCAACGGTCGGGTACTGGAAGGTGACCTCGCCGTCGACGATGGTGACGGCTCCCTCGTAGGCCGGGTTTTCAATCGCCAGGCGTTCCCATTCGACGAGCACCTCGTCGACGGCGTCGGGGTCGATCGACCAGCTCAGGTCGAGGTCGATGTGGCCACCGAAGCTCTGCACCCAAGGAATGAACCCGGCAACAAAACCGAATTTGCGCTGCGTGAGTGCGGTCTCGAGAGCCTTGTCGATGTCCGCCTCCAGCCCGACCTGCTCGGGATCCAGCTCGAAGATGGCGCCCTCGACGATGAATGTCGCCTTGGTCTGCTGCAGCTGCTTTTCATACGCTTCTATCCGAGCGCGAGCCTCCTCGGGAGTGGCGCTGCCGATTTCGACACCGGCCACCGACACGTTACGAGCGACGTTTTCGGAGGCGACGGCACGATCTATCCCGTACACCGCGATCGGTACCAGAACGAGCAGGATGATTGGGATGACAGCGAAGAGGGACAGGCGAACGGCGCGGGGCATGAATCCTGATGGTTGGGACCACCGAGAGTATAGGAGTGGCCTGGAGAAACGACCGTTCATGTAATTGAGGGGAAAGCCTTGTCGCGCAAGCGTTTCCTGCATACCATCGCAGCGTGATCCCGCTCCCTACCATCGAAGACGGGGAGCCGTTGGCGGTCTCGGCGACGCTGTACAAGACGTACCTGGCGTGCCCACAGCAGGCGCTGGGGCGACTCCACGGCGAGTATCCTGCAGATTCCCTCCCGGCTTTCAAGGGCTCACTCGCTCATCGTCTGTTCGCCCGCCATCTCACCAAGGGCCCGATCGACGATGTGCCGAGCGCCTGCCGGGAGGAGATCGGCGCCGGCAACATGAGCGTCAAGCTTCAGACACTCGGGATCGGCAAGCCGTCTGCCCTCGCTCCCGTTATTGCCGAGGTGGGCGACCTGTACTCCAGGTTCAAGCGATTCCCAACCGACGGCTTCCGTTCGGCAGAGGTCATGCTCGAGGCCGAGCTCGACGGTCAGGTCAGGCTGGTAGGTGTGGTCGACGCCATTTTCGACGATGAGGCGGGGACCCGCATCGTCGATTGGAAGACCGGCGGGTTCATCGACGACACCGATGGGCAGCTCGACTTCTACATCTATGCCTGGACCCAGCAGTTCGGTGAGTTGCCGGCGATGGCCGAAGCGGTGTCGGTCAAGACTGGGGAGCGCTCGAGGGTCGAGCCCACCATCGAGCGAGCAACCCGGACCGCGACCGCTGTTGCCGAGATGGTGAACACGCTGCGACGGGCGCTCAGGGAGGAGAGCGAGCTCGAGCGACGCGGCGGACCGTACTGCCGCTGGTGCCCGTTGCTCGACACGTGCGCCGAGGGGAACGCGGCCACTGCGATTTCGGTTCCCAGATCAAGACGGAACTGACGGTCGATCAAGAGGCTCCGCAACAGGACGCGATCGGTTTCTATCCCGGTGGCCAATTACGGAGAGGTGGTCCGAGCGGGCCGTAGCCAAGAGTGGGAAAAATGGCGTCCGCTCTTGTCGAGACGACCGGTCACCTGCCGGTGCACGATCAGAGGCACCGCACCGCGCAGGGTCACTGACCGCACCTGCTTAACTCGCCCGATGCCTCGCACACTTGTGGCGTTCCACGCCCATCCCGATGACGAGTCGAGCAAGGGAGGGGGCACGGTGGCGCGCTACAGCGAAGCCGGAGTGCGCACAGTGCTGGTCACGGCCACCGGGGGAGAGGCCGGGGACGTTCTCAACCCGGCTGCCGACAGCGAGGAGGCGCGCCGTGACATCGGGGCAGTCCGGCGACGAGAACTGTTTGAAGCTGCCGCCGTTCTCGGGTTCGCCGATGTCGTCATGCTCGGATATCGAGACTCCGGGATGCCGGATACACCCCCGAACTCCCACGCGGACGCTTTCGTCAACGCCGACATCGAAGAGGTCCTGAAGCGTCTCGTGGCGATCGTCCGCTCCGAGCAGCCACAGGTGATGCTCGGCTACGACGACCACGAGTGGTACCCGCACCCTGACCATCTCCGGGTCCATGAGCTTTCGGTCCCCGTGTTCGAGGCTGCGGCGGACCCCGAGCGGTATCCGGATGCAGGTGAGCCGTGGGAGATCGCCAAACTGTACGCGCCGACCTTTTCCAGGTCGAGGCTGGAGATCCTGCATGCGGCGATGGAAGAGCGAGGTCTGAGCTCGCCATACGGCGAATGGTTGGAGCGGCTGCCCCCTCTGGATGAGGACCAGGTCATCGACGCCAAGGTCGACGTCGGTGCCTACATCGGGCGAGCTCGCACTGCGCTCGCCGCCCACCGCACCCAAATCGCTCCGGACGGTCCCTGGTTTCAGATACCGACCGACCTCATCAGAGAGGTCTACCCCTATGAGGACTTTGAGCTGTTGGCGACCCGGGTCGAGCACACTCCCGGCGTTGGGGATCTGTTCGACGGCGTGCCTGAGTAGCTGAGTTCTTCGTCTCCCCCGCTTCAGCGGGAGAGAGGCGTTAGGGGGCTTTGGGGGATGAATGTTCGCTCATGAGCTCATCTGGATGTTGCTGGCTCCAAGAGAGCCTTCGTATTCATGGCCCCTCCAACATGTGCCCGCAACGTGTGGTAACCCATCGTCGAGAGCGTCTGTGTTCTAATACGGCTGCCATGAGCAGACCAGCTGCAGATCACTTGTCCGATCTTCTCGACAAGATCGATCCGGAGATCGCCGAAGCGGCGATCGATCCGTTGCAGCGGCTCGTCACCGGGTTGTCGAACTCACCGAACCTGGTCGTCACCCTGGTTGGGCCCACAGGCACTGGGAAATCTGCTCTGTTCAACGTCCTCGCCGGTGCCGAGATCGCCACGGTCGGGGCGCTGCGACCGACCACCACGGATGCCGAGGTGTGGCCGATCGGGTCGCGAGGACTTGTGCTGATCGACACCCCTCCTTACGAGCTGGATCCCGACGCGGTGCGTCATGCCCTCGATCGCACCGACCTGGCGGTCGTGGTGGTGACCCCGGATCGCTACGCGGACGCCATAGTGCGCGACCTCACCATCGAGCTGGAGCGGCGCGGGGTCCCCACTGTTGTTGCGTTGAACCGCGTGCCGGACGATCCGGCCGTCGCTGCCGCGATCACCGTGGACGCGATCGGCGCCCTCGAAGGCGAACTCACCATCGTTCCCGAATCCGCAACGGATACTGTGGATGGCTCCATGCTCCGCGATCGAGTTGCCAACTTGGGGCGATCGGACATCGTCTCCAAGCGAGATCTTGGAGCCGCCGTCTTCGTGCAGGACCAGGTGGAGAAGATCGCCAAGCTGGTCGAGGACCGCGATCGCAACCTCGAACAGGTCGTCGAGGCCGCGGAGCGTTCCTTCGCAGATGCCCGCATCGACCGGGCTCGCCTTGCCGCCGCGGCGAGACTCGCCTGGCCGTTGGCTGTCAAGACGCTGCTTGATACGGTTGCGACGACAACGGCGCGGGCCATGGAGGCCGTGGTCAACTACAAGGACTTGGATCCACGGTTCGAGGAAATCACCAAAAAGGCCGCCGATGCCGCCGGTCCGCTGGACGCTGCTCCGTTGGATGAGTGGCAGCGCGTAGTTACCGAGGAGGCGGTAGCCAGGGTCCAGAAGCCTGCAATGCATCCCTTTCGGCGGCGGGCCGTCGAGCGGCACGTGTGGCGGTTGTCAGCCGATCTCGGCATGCTTCCCGATCGCCGGATACGGGCGGCGCTCGGCAATGAAGTCGCCGAGCTGCGTGTCGCCGGCAACCATGCGTTGACCCTGGCCCTGCGTGACGTGGCTGAGGATCGCATCGAACGGTTCATGGCCGCGCTGGGGGATTCGTCTCCGGTATCCGCCGCCGACCTCCGTTCGGCTGCTTCGAGGCTGCTTTCCGAGACCGACACGCGGGTCAACGCCCGCTCGGGTCGAGGAGGGAACGTCACCGATGGCTGACCTGGGCGAGCTCGTTGATCTGCTGGACCTGGCGGTGGCCGACGCCGCCGGCGTATCCACGCCGGCTGATCGAGAAGCAGCGGCGACGATTGCCGCCGCTCTGCGCAGGCGGCGGGACTATCTCGGCTCTGCGATCGTGGTCGCCATTGCCGGGGGAACCGGGTCCGGCAAATCAAGCTTGCTCAACGCCCTGGCTGGGGAAGAAATCGCTTCAACCAGCCCGATCCGACCACACACGAACGAGCCGATGGCGTGGGCTCCATCCGGCGACGACACGATGCGGGCTCTCCTCGAGTCGATGGGCATCTCATCGATAGTCGACAATTCGTCGATGTCGTCGATCGCGCTCCTCGACCTGCCCGATATCGACAGCATCGTCGACGACCATCGAGCGACAGTCGAGGAACTGCTGCCCCACATCGACGCGGTCATCTGGGTGTTCGACCCGGTGAAGTACAGCGACCCGACTATGCACGATGATTTCTTGCGCCGCTGGTCGGCTACGAGCGCCAGTTCTTGTTCGCGCTGAACAAGGCCGACCTGCTCGAGAAGGCAGACGTGCTCGATATCAATGCCCTCGACCTGGTCACCGAGGATTTGACCAAGACCCTCACCAACGACGGCTTCACCGACCCCGACCTGTTTGTTGTTGCCGCCGACCCGGCCTCCGGTCCTCCGACGGGCATCGACGAGCTGCGCGACGCCCTCGACGAACGGCTGGCGTCAAAACACGCTGCCGCGGCCAAGATCATCGAGGACATCGGCGCTGCAGCGAAGCTCCTCGGACGGGAGGCCGGGCTGTCGAGCGGAGCCGGCACCGGGCATGCGGAGCAGATCGCCAGGAGCGCCAACAACACCGCCTGGGTCACCAGAACCCTGGACGAGCTCGACCTCGGCGGACCGACGACCCACCGTATACTCGCCGACCCCACAGATCGAATTGCCGTGGCGGCCGCCCTCACCGAACGTGCCGAGCTCGCCGCCGTCATCGCCGCCATCGCGGTGGCCTGCGCGGAGCTGTCCGCTCAACTCGAGGCAGGTACGACATGATTTCATCGGTGTCCGACTGGCCACAGTGGGCCCAAAACCTGCTCCTATCCGCGGCTGTCGTCGTCACAGCCGTGATCACCTGGTTCATCGTCCGCTGGGTGATCGAACGCTGGGTCGGCTCCAAAGCGGCCAAGCTGGCGAGTGGTGACGAGCTGGAAGACCGGGCGAAGGCGCAGCGGCTGGAGACCATTGCCGGGACCCTCGAGACTCTCTTGGGCATGCTGTTCGCCGTGGGTGCCATCGTGTACGTCATGCTGGCATGGGGGATCCCGATCGCCCCCCTCGTTGCCGGCGCCTCGGTCGTGGGTATCGCCATCGGCTTCGGCGCCCAGGACATCGTCAGGGACGTGATCGGCGGATTCATGGTGCTCGTGGAGGATCAATACTCCATCGGTGATGTCGTGGCCATCGGTGGCGTCACCGGCACCGTCCAGGAGATCCGCTTGCGCACCACCGTGTTGCGCGGTACGGACGCGAGCCTCTACCACGTTCCCAACGGCGAGGTCAGGGTTGCAACCAACCTCACCCCCGACTACAGCAGGGTCGTCATCGACATCGGCATCTCCTACGACGCCGATGTCGATGCCGCCATCGCCGCCATCGCCGACGAAGCGGCACGCTTCAGGGCAGATCCGGAATGGACCGGCGCCCACGTGCAAGAGCCCGAGATGCTCGGCGTCAACGAGCTTGGCGACTCATCGGTGATGATCCGCACCCTATTCACGACCGATCCCGAACAGCGCGGGGCGGTCAAGCGGGAGTTTCTGCGCCGGCTGAAAAACCGGCTGGACAAAGAAGGTATCGACATTCCCTATCCGCACATCACGGTTGTCCATCCGAGGGATCAGGGTTGATCGTCGCCGGTCCGTAACGCTATCAGTGCGTCGGGAGCCTCGGCCACCGTCACCCGGTGGGTAATCCCGAGGTGCTCACCATCGGTCTGCACCGGTGACGACGGCTCCGCCGAGATGGTGAGCTTGGTGAACCTTTCGTATACCTTCGCCCGGAGCCGCTCTGGCATCGGCCTGCGAAACACCGAACGAGCGAAGATCTCGGCAGCGCGGTGGATCTCGAGGTCCTCGGCAACGATGGCGGCGAGCCCGTCAACAGGCGCCGTGGTGAGGTGCAAGGGTACCGCCCCGAAGAAAGTGTAAGGATGATGGACCTGGACGAGCGCCAGCACCCCGTCGGCGGATTCGCCGTCGATGTCGACCTTGAGGTTCGCCGGACGGTTTCTCCACTCCAACAGCAGTTTCGATAGCGCCGACTGGGCGTAATGGGCCCCGCCGAGCCAGATCTTGGAGTGCGGCCGCTCCTCGGCCAGCGCCACGACATCGGCGTCATAACCCACACCGAATGCGAAGGTGGCGAACTCTGTGATAGGACCGGTAACCAACTCGGCTTCGACCACTGCCATGCGGGTGGGGAGGGCGGGAAGCGACGCCATCGCTCGCGCAGCGCGTCTCGGGTCCGCCGGTATGTCGAAAATCCTGGCAAGGACGTTGGTGGTTCCCGCAGGAATGATCCCAAGCGCGGCTGCCGTGTACGCAACACCGTTGGCGACATGATGGGCGACTCCGTCGCCGCCCATCGCTACGACCACGTGGTAGCCCAAACCCGCGGCCTCCTCCGCTCGGCGACGGGTTGCGGCGGCGCCGTGGGGCCATTCGGCGTCCACCCGAAAGTCTTCCTCGAGGATACGAACGACATCACGAAACATGGCGCCGGTGAAACCGGAAGCCGAAGGATTCGCCAGGAGAAGAAGCCGGCGCATGGTCGAGCAGGGTAACGGCACGTAGGAGCAGAGGATCGTGAGCGGTGAAGTTGCCAGTTGCCAGTTCCCAGCTGGGCGATGGCCGGTGGACTCCGATGATCCTTCTGGCAACTGGGAGCGAGCGCAGCGAGCGTACTGGGAACTGGGAACTCCCCGGCCGGAGACTCCGAGACCGAGTCGCTGTTGCTCGGTACCCTGAGATCATGTACCGCGATCGGATTGATGCCGGCGAGAAGCTCGCCGTTGCCCTCAGCGGGATGATCGACCCCGACGACCGGCCGCTGGTCCTCGGCATCCCACGCGGTGGTGTTCCGGTAGCTGCCGTCGTCGCCGAACGCCTGAATGGCGACCTCGACGTGCTGGTCGCCCACAAGTTGGGTGCTCCAGGGAACCCGGAGTTCGCCATTGGAGCCGTAGCCGAAGACGGATCGACATTCATCGACAATAGGATGGTTCACCACATTTCCGAGGAGTATGTGCGCGAGGAGACAGCCAGGCAGCTCGCCGACGTTCGCCGCAGGGCACAGACTCTGCGAGACGGGCGTCAAGCCATACCGATCGAGGGTCGGGTCTGCATCGTGGTCGATGACGGAGTCGCCACCGGTTCGACCCTGGAAGCTTCGCTGCGCCTGGTCAAGCGACTGGGAGCGGCGAAGGTGATCGCCGCGGTGCCGGTTGGTCCACCGGACACGATCAAACGTCTCTCGGCCGCAGCTGACGACCTGGTCTGCCCGCTGCAACCCAAACACTTCTTCGCGGTCGGTGGCTGGTACGAGACGTTTGATCAAGTCCCGGATGAAGACGTGGCAGCCCTCCTAGATCCATAGTCAGCGCCCTTACGTGATACGTAATACGTAATTACTACTGGCTCGCCGCCGCCAGCGACAGCAGCTCTTGGACCGATTCGCGGAGCTCTTCGGGCCGGAACGGCTTGGTCATGAACGAATCGGCACCCTTGGCTGCGGCCCGGTCCGCCATTTCCGGCTGGGCATGTGCGGTGAGCACGAGAACCAGCACCCGCTTGGTTGCCTCGTCGGCGCGTAGCCTGGCGAGGACTTCCCATCCATCCATGCCGGGAAGCCCGATGTCGAGCACGATTGCCTGTGGAATCTCGGATGTGGCTGCCTCGAGACCCAGGAGCCCGTCTTCGACTGAGCGGATTTCTACCCCAAGCGGACGGAGGCAGACCTCGATCAGTCTGCGGACACTCGCCGAGTCCTCAATCACGAGTATGGAGGCCTTCATCCGGCCCATATCGGCTCACTCCGAGGGGCGCTTGAGGGATGCTGGCGGATGTAGCCTGTGACAAACCGGCGCACGGAGGCCTTGTGTTGCAACCGTATCGTTCCATCCCTTATTCGGATTTCACCCAGCCCGGGCCGAAGGCTAGCTATGAGAAGGCGCTGGCCCTGGTAACCGGGCGCTTTGGTGTCCACGCGCCCCTGCTGATCGGGGGCGACCGAATCGATACCAAGCGCACCGTCGACAGCGTCGATCCCTCGCGACCCGACCGGATCGTCGGAACCGCTTCGCTGGCGTCGCCCGAGCAGGCGGTCGCTGCGTTGGACGCGGCGTGGATGGCCTTT
Organism: Acidobacteriota bacterium; assembly: GCA_022566415.1. GTDB lineage: Bacteria > Actinomycetota > Acidimicrobiia > Spongiisociales > UBA5794 > JACZST01. Next base: position 2,565 of record JADFIY010000044.1, on the reverse strand, counting down.
CCGGCGTGGTCGGCTCGTGGCGCTGAAGAACGCGCCGAGCTCATCCATCGAGTCGGTGATCTCATCGAGTCCCGGATCCACGAATTCTCGGCCTGGCAGACGTTCGAAGCGGGAAAGAACTGGGCGGAAGCCGAGGCCGATGTGGCAGAAGCCATCGACTTCTGCCGCTACTACGCCCATCAGGCCTTGGCGATGGCCGAGCCGCTTCCCGTTCATGAGTTTCCCGGGGAAACCAACGAATCCTGGCTCCAGCCCTTAGGGGCGGGTGTGGTGATTCCCCCGTGGAATTTCCCTCTGGCGATCCTCGTCGGCATGGCGATCGGCCCCGTTGCGGCTGGAAACACCGTTGTGCTGAAACCGGCGTCGAACACGCCGATCGTCGGCTGGGGGTTCATGGAGGTGCTTGCCGAGGCCGGCGTGCCTCCCGGTGTCGTCAACTTCCTGCCGGGCGCAGGATCTGAGGTCGGTGACACCCTGGTCGACCATCCGTCGACGCGCTTTATCAACTTCACCGGATCGAAAGAGATAGGGCTGAGGATCGCCGAGCGGTCGGCGACCGTCGGCGAGGGTCAGCGGTGGATGAAGCGGGCCTATATGGAGATGGGTGGCAAGGATGCACTCATCGTCGACGAGACCGCCGATCTCGACGCCGCCGCCGACGACGTGGTCCGCTCCGCCTTTGGGTTCCAGGGCCAGAAATGCTCCGCTTGCTCGCGGTTGATCGTCGTCGATGCGGTCCACGACGAGCTCGTCGACAAGGTCGTCGAACGGGCGGCGGCGCTCTCCATCGGCCCGCCAGAGGAGAATCATCCGGTTGGGCCGGTGATTTCAGCCGCCCAGCACCGGGCCATCCGTGAGGAGATCGACCTGGGAAAGGCAGAGGGAACTCTTGTGATGGGTGGCAGCGACGTCGATCGCGATGGCGGCTACTACATCGAGCCGACCGTGTTCGTCGACGTGGACCGCGATGCGAGACTCGCTCAGCACGAGATTTTCGGTCCCGTGTTGTCGGTGGTTCGCGCCTCCGATTTCGATGATGCGCTGGATGTGGCCAACGGGACCGAATACGGGCTCACCGGCGGGTTGCACTCCTCCGACGAGACGCGCATCAACAGGGCCAGGAACGAGTTCTACGTTGGCAACCTCTACATCAATCGAAAGATCACCGGTGCATTGGTCGGGATCCAACCGTTCGGCGGTTTCAACATGTCGGGGTCCAACGCCAAGGCCGGTGGCCCCGACTACCTCCGCCTGTTCATGGAAATGAAGACGGTCGCGACGAGGAATTAGTGACCAGTTGCCAGTTCCCAGTTGCCAGCGAAACAGGGATCTGGGAACTGCGTCACGAAGTGGCGCTCACCTCATGAACGTGACGCTCTACCACGTTGCCCCGCTGGTCCTGGACGATGATCGTCGTCCCTTCTGTCGGCCATGAGTCGGCGTCGACGCACCACGCCAGACCGGAATCGTCATCGCCGGCGCAGCTGAGAGCAACGGTCACCACGTCGCCGGGGGTGAGCACGACGCGAGGGGGGAAGGTGAAGCCGGGAGGGCTCCCAGCGTCGCGCATCGTCCATCCGCCGATGGCGATCTCGGTGTATGAGGTGTTGACGATCTCGACCGAGGCCGGCTCAGTGGTCTCCGGGTCCGGTATGTTCACGGAATCGATGCGCAATGTCGGTCGATCGGGAGTGATCCCGCCTTCCGGATGGCCGCACACAAACGTCCCCCACATCCCCCGGCCGGAGGCGTAGGCACTTGCGTTGACGCGCAGGAAATCCCCGGCGAATTCGTGGCCGTGAAGAGCGGCTGCCGCGCCGAGGTCTACTAGTTCCAGGTTGACGAAGAGCCGGTCGTCATCTTCGACCATCAGGTAGCGGAGGGGGGTGCCGTCCTCGTCGGTCCCTGTTCCCCACAACGCGACGCTGCGACCCGCGGTTAGCTGAGCCAGGGCGAGGCCGGCGGCCTCGGCGTAACACTCATCTCCCTGCGGGGCGCGGACCCCGGCAAGGGTCACCTCCATCGATTCTTCGTCGATCGTCATCTGCACCGTGTCACCATCGACGACTCCGGAGACGATTCCGTGTTCCGTGTCGTCGGGGATCGTGATTCCTGTTGACGACGTCGACTGCTCTTCCCCCGTTGTAGAGGTCTCCGCCGCCGTGCTGCACGCGGTGGCGAACGCGGCGACGACTGCAACTGCGGCGAGCCCCCTCATGGCTGCCACGGTACAGGGGGCAGGGACTAGTCAGGGACCTTGCTCATCTCGCAGGGGCAGTCCCCCGTAGTCGGAGGCCGGGAGGGGGTCAGGCGGTGGTCGCGAGCCAACTTGCTCCCCCCTCAGCTCAGGGGGGGAATCCCGACCGTAGGGAGGGGAGGGGGTCAAGGCGTGGTCGCGGACCAACTTGTTCCCCCTCAGGGGGGAGTCCCGACCGTAGAGAGGGGAGGGGGGTCAAGGCGTGGTCGCGACAACGGTCTGACCCCCTCCGCCTCGCTTGGCTCGGCACCTCCCCCTGCGCTGAGGCAAAGGGGGTCCGCCGCCTCGCTGGGCCCGGCACCCCCTCC
>JADFIY010000226.1 GCA_022566415.1 Acidobacteriota bacterium | reverse complement strand
ATCTCAACGGACAGGGTGATTGCGTTCTGCCGATGTCGATCCCGGCTGGTGGATCCGATGGCTGCTCGATCACCGCCTTTGTTGGAGGCAATGCCGGCGATGCGCACACCAACGTGGTGACCGCCTCCGGCCTCGACGATGACGGCATCCCGGTCTCTGATATCGACAGCGCCGTTGTCACCATCACCGACGTGCCGTCGTCGGTGCTCGTCACCAAGACGCCGGATGTGACCAGCGTTCCCGAGACCGGCGGCTCGGTGCACTACACGGTGCTCGTCGAGAACACATCGGCGGCCGATGACGTGACGATCGAGACGGTGATCGATGACATGTTCCTCGATGTGTCGTCGAGCTGCGTCCCTGCTCTGCCGGCAACGCTGGCGCCGGGAGAGACCATCGACTGCGTGTTTGTCGCCAGCATCGCAGGGAATGCCGGGGAGGATCACACCAATACGGCAACGGCGTCGGGCACCGACGACGACGGAAACGCCGTCCTCGGCAGCGACAGCGCCACCGTCACCTTCGACGACGCCCTACCCGACATCTCGGTGGCAAAGACGGCAAGCGCCACCGCCGTGCTCGAGCCAGGCGCCGACGTCACCTTCACCTTCACGGTGACCAACAACCGCGCTGAGGCCGCCACCCTCGACTCGCTCAGCGACAGCAGGTTCGGCGACCTCCACGGGCAGGGCGACTGCAGCCTTCCCCAACCGCTCGCCGCCGGCGGCGGCAGCTACTCGTGTTCGATCACCGTGTTCATCGGCGGTAGCGCCGGCGACACCCACACCAACGAGGTGACCGCAACCGCATCAGACGATGAGGCCAATGTCGCGCGGGCGACCGCTGATGCCAGCATCGACATCACCGCCACCGACGAGCCGACCCTCCCGCCAGAGGTATGCCCGAGCGGCGACCGAGTGCACTACGTCATCGAGTTCGGCGGGCCGAAACTCATCGGCGGGTCGCGCACGATCGAGACGAGCGAATCGGCGACGATCCCTGCCGGCACATATGACGTGATCCTGGGGTCGCGCGATGACGTTCGGGGTGGCCGGCAGCAAGACAATGAACGGTGGAGAGCCAAGTTCGGTGATGCCACAACGGGGTTCTCGGACGATCTGGATGACGGACCTCCCTTGGTCGAAAACGTGAGCAACGTGACCTATCTCGCACAGCCGGTGATCCTGGCCGTCGCCGTCACGGAAGTTGTGGCGCAGCACTGGTCTGTGGTCCACGACGACGACACATTCCCTGACAACAGCGTGTACCCGGATTATGTGTGCCTCGTCGAAACCGGGTAAAACGAGACTGACTGAAGCGTCGTGCTACGGGCCGCCAACGATCGGGGCGGCCTCCAGCTAGTGCTCGCCGCAGCTGCTTGGCGTGGCTGCCGGCGCTCTTTGGCGTCGACCAGACCGACTCCTGGCACCCCGACCTGCTCGCCTAGCCGCACCGCATGACACGCCAGCGGTGCCCCGAAGATGTCGGCGTGACCATCCATGGGGCAGCTTCAGCTTCCGCGTGCGCCGCCTCGACCGCCTTCTTCGGGTGCCGAGCCCTCACCATGTTGCCACGACACAACATCTGTTGGTTTGTGTCAACACCCGCTCCCAGATGAGTTGATGGTCAATCGGCCCAGGCAAGGACTATGGGGTCCCACTGACCGCGAGTACGACCGGCGAGGATTGGGTCGAGCAGGGCCCCGGCGATCGCGATTGCCTCGTCGAAGGTCTGCTGAGTGAATCCAGGGACGCTCCTCGCCAGTGCCTCGTAGCCGTCTGGCCACCGCTCACCCGGTGACTCAAAGCGCGCAGGGGCATGGAGCTCCCGTAGGTGGTACTTGGTGAACAGCGCGACCGACAGGGGCTCGGCGTCGATGGTCTGGGTGGTGGCGATCTCAACGATGTCCACCAGGTCGCGGTAGCGGGTGCTTGGTCGGCCACGGTGAGTCTCGATCATCGCCGCATGCTTGTCCGCGAGGTGATCGACCAGCGGGTAGGTGCGGTAGGGCACGGTGCTGAGCCCCGGGACCACGATCGGGGAAAGTGGCGGCACCAGCTCAGGGGTGGCCGTGACCCCCTCCGCGATGACGAGATCGACATGGAAAGAGCCAAACGGCTTCGGGCCGATGCGACAACTGATCGGGAGGCGCACACCCGAAGTCGGGCCGGTGAGCGTAGCTTTGACCTTCCCGACGGTGAAGGTGAAGAAGTCGACAAGGTCGACCGCTGCACCCTCGGAGAGGGCCATGGTTGCTTTGGCGATGTCCCCGGCGTAGGCGAGGTCGAGGTCTTTGCTATGGCGGGCGCCCGGGATCCGAGCCAAGAGTGCCCCTCCGCCTTTGAGCAGCCACCGCTCAGGCTCGGCGATGAACACACGGGCAAGAAGACGGTCATAAGCAATGTGCTTTCGGAGTTCGTCGTGGTTGTAGAACGATCCGGCGGCTATGACAGCTGCGACCTTGTCGGTGATCGCCGCTTCCAGCGCGCGCGGCGTGGCGTAGGGGAGCTGAGAGGATGCCGATGTGACGTCGGCGTCTTCGTGGTCGTGGTGCCGCCCCCCATCCATCAGGCCACGGCTTCGGTGTTATCGATGGCCACGAGGAAGTCGACGAGTTCGGCCCCGGTGCTGCACCCGTAGCGCCACGCCTCCGGCCCCAGTGCTCGTCCGAGCTGTTCCGCGTCGGTGTGACCGTCGCGGATGGCTTCAACCACGATCCGTGCCAGGTGACCGCCGTCGACCTGCGAGGCCGCCAGGTCGGTGATGAGACGATGCGGCGCAGTCACCGGAAGATCCTCGACCACGGTCCACTCGCCCGGGTCAAGACCGCCGCTCCGGCGATGGAACCGAACGGCGTCCCTCGAGCTCTGGAGTCGCCGGTCGACGATGAAATCGACATGGCTGTTGGGAAGCTCGCCAAGACCCCAAACCTCGGCGGCGGCGGCGTGCGACAGCCATGCGTGGGGGTCCCGTTGCCGGTCAACGACGAATCGATCGGGGTCGAGCCGCAGCCACGCCACCCACAGTCGCTCATGGGGATGTTCCGGAGCCCCAGCAAACCGGTACACGCCCCGGTCGACCCTCGCCAGCACGCCGCTTCGGGTCAGCCGACCGAGCTGGTTGTCGTCGACATCAGCGACTTCGGCCTGAGCACGAGTTACATAGCCGCGCTGGGAC